>JAWCLO010000002.1 GCA_038850735.1 Methanomassiliicoccales archaeon | reverse complement strand
AATGGCCGAAAGGTAACCATGGACACACCGGGAATTTGGGGAATGATTATGGAATTCAATATACTTTCTATCCTTTCATCAGCACAATGCGCTTGGTTTTCCAGCCAAGTAACTAGTACCATGACTTTTTTTTCAACATGACCTTTTAAGGATCATTTGAGGGAAATGACGAAAAATTACTGTGAAGTGGAATGTTGTAGATGTCTCGACGATCGCGGTTCGGTATGTATTGGACGGAAAATTTTGGAAAGTTAATAATTGCTGCAAATCGCAACAGACGTATAAAATGCGAAAAATTCATCTGAAATTGACCAAACTCATTGAAGGTGGTAGTTTCTGGTGACCGTTTTGACTCGCCGTGATTGTTAAGGAAATTTGTCAGATCTTTGAAGTTCTGACAAATATTGCATTATGGAAGATTCTTAAGAGAGGTCACAAATATAATACGATCATCCAGCATTGGCGCAAGTTTTTTAATAAGATAGGAATGAAGTGGGCTCACCCGGATTCGAACCGGGGATCTACGCCGTGTAAGGGCGTTGTATGCCAGTCGGCCCAAATGTCAGGCCAACTCATGACCACTAGACCATGAGCCCAACAGCATAATGAAAGAACGATAGATAAATATTAGTGATGATGACCCTCGTGATTTTTGGTTTGCATCGTTGTTGAGTTGAAGTAAGCACCGAAGCATACGGTTGCATATAATTTTTGTCGATGGGACCTGACCAACTCAGGTATTCAAAAGTTTACTTAAGTTTAAACAAATAAAGCAAAAAATGAAAAAAAAGGAGTTTTGGTTGCATTATTCAAGCAACCATCTGTGCATTCAAAGCTATGCCAAAGTTGTAGTCAACCGGACCCTGTGTTGCAGTAACGATGATGTAGAAGTAGTCATAGACCGACAGTAGACTCGCAACGCTTCTGATGACCGTTTCGTCGGCATGATCAATATTGATATCCATCAGCAACGGTAGACCAATCCAGTTGCCATTGGAGTATTGTTGGGGCGCATATATTGTAATCATGAAGTTACTGTCTGGATATACAGGTTTCAGCGTAGAAATTGTATCGCCACCGTCATCGACAAGTTCATCATTAATGTAGACATTGTCGATCAGCCATCCCCATTCTGTATAAGACCAGTCTGTCATGTATCTGAACCGATACATGATTTCCTGACCTACATATTCGGAAAGATCGAAAGACATTGTAACGATGATTTCGGAATATCCAGTCAGACCTGGAAGATTTTCAACGATCGCCGGATGTGCATCTGGATCAGCTTCATCTGTTGTGTATTCGTTTTCCAGCGAAACCCAAGTCTTACCGCCATCAGTTGAGACCTGCACGAAGCCGAAGTCCCATCCTTCTTCGATCTCATAATATGTATCAAATGTAAGGGTTGCCTCCTCCATTCCAATGAGATCTGCAGTACCCACAAGGCTGACATCTCTCAAATCGGAAGCACCGGAATACCAGCAGCAACCATCCCATCCGTAAGTCATTTCCCAGCCAATTAACGCTACATCATCGCCGTCAAAGAACAAGCTCATCAGCGTAGTCTCATCTCTTAACCAAGTCGGCACAACTATGTAGTCTGTCCCGTAGGAGCCTAAGTCAGTTACTCCAGTGTCATAACCATCGTATGTCCAAGTAGTACCGAAATAGCTTGACTGTTGGACGATACCATGATATGGAACATAGACAAGAGTTGTCAACGTCGGTAACATGCTTACATCGATGGTTTCATAAGTATAGAGACCGTCACCAATTGCATCTGAACGTATAAGGTTTGCCAAGGAGAACGCTCTGTAAACCTTATCGAAATCCCAATCTGTATAATTCCTTGCGAGCAGTGCTTCATTGACGGAAGCAGCTCCGTTCAGCTCGCTTCTTACAAGCTCCGAGATAAGGTCGGATCCTCCAAAGTGGTCATTCAAATAAATCATAAATAATGCCGCTGCTCCGTAATCTGCAAGGATGTTGATATCCCCTTGATCTCCCCACTCCGTTAAAGAGTTATCAGGCGTGTAGAGGTATCTTGCAAAGTAGTCGTAAGGAATGCCGTATCCACAAAGTGTTTCTGAGTACATCGAACAACCTTCGTTCAGCCATGTGTCCTCATCTGGATCAAGATAATCGTGCAGCAAATGCTGGTATTCATGCGCTACCGTGCTTTCGTAAACCCAAGGTCTTGAAGAATTCGGTCCAGTTCTGTTATCCCAATCCCAGCAATCAATGTTGATTATATTTCTGTCATAATATGCACACAGGGTTGGGCTGTAAAATCCCGCTATATAGTAGGGATACGAGGGATTGTAGTAGTTTGAATCTCTTATGTTGAAAATCATGATCATAACTCTGCCAGCGTCTTCTGTTTCATTAAAGCAGGGATAGCCCCACTCTCTAAGTAACGCGTTAGATCCATCTAGTGGTGGAGGCTCGGAAAAATACTCGGTTTCAATCGGGTATATATTATTATCAAATTGGCTAATGATCCAGTTCACATGGTCATCGGTTATCGTAATTCTCGATGTGTATGCATTCCTTGGATCACCCGATGGGAATGTCAAATCAAGTGCCACCCAAACCTCGCAATGGTTTCCGATACCCCTCAGCTGAAATTGCTTAAATCCGCCACTGTATGATCCTGCGAAGTACCACTCAACCTCACTAATGTTATGATAGGTCTCAAACACATGCATCATGGGCGACGCACCTGCAAGGGAAGCGGCGACAGCTACAGCCTCAACATCAGGCAGTTCAGCTCGTATCTGCGGACCAATGTCGATCTTTTCCACATCAGCAATTACTGCTTCATCGGAAGGGGCAGCTATTGTCGTCGGAATAAAGACGGCAAAGACCCCCAGCACCATTATGAGTGCCACTGCCACACAAAGAATTTTGGTCATCTTTTTCACTTTATAACCCCTCCTAAGTTTGGCTTGCTGCAGGCACTACATATCGATCCTGCAGTTGCCGGTTCTATGATTGTATCGAATACTTCGATATATATAAATTTGGTATCTGGTGCTATCCGCCAAAACATACGTGACTAGGATCAATCATCGACTTATGGATGGACTATCTAGGGAATTTCGATCAGGCTGCATGCCCCGGATATCATAATCATATTTCTTTCAACTATTTTCAACTCAAGAGCAACACAAGTGCACAGGCGTTCCATACAGCTAAAAGCCAGAGATCAAAATCATGCGATATTCCTCTTTAAATTTATGAGCGATTTTTCCAACACTCTAAAATGACGCCATCTATTAGCGATAATAGGATCTTGAATCATATCTGTAATTTGTATCATGACTTTTTCATTTTTGTAGCTCTTCGACCTGCTGGAAATTAAACGAAGTCCTCACCAGATCCCAAAAAAGTCAAAATCGGTAGATTCACGATATTGACACTCGCAGAAATATGCATCGTACCATTTTATTACTTTGAGTCATAAACGACTAGGTAGCGGTAATTTTAAAAAAAAGTCACTATGCTATAGAGTGGTGTCATTGATACCTTGAACAGTTAGCATATCCTCGGAACGGGATCACCAACAGGTCTTTCAAGAATTCTTTTCCCTCCAACTAACGTTTTCATGACTACTTTCTTGTATTTCGAGGTTGCACGACCAATGATCTCTGCATCTTTTCCAAACGGTGATTCCCTGATAATATCAAGAATATCGTTGGCCATCTCTGGAACAGCTGCCACGACGAGTTTCCCTTCATTTCCAATAGTCAGCGGATCAAGGCCGAGAAGTTCACAGGCATTTCGAACTGGCTCTGATATGGGTATTTTATGCTCATCAATTTCGATGCCTATATTCGATTTATCGGCCCATTCATTCAATGTATTAGCCAACCCTCCTCGTGTGGGATCTTTCATTGCTACGGCCCCTCCGACATTGAGAATGCTATCGACGAGATCAATTAATGGCGCGACGTCGCTTTTGATATCAGTTTCAAAGCCATAACCCTCCCGGGATGAAAGGATCGCAATACCATGGTCCCCCATAGTTCCTGATACGATTATAATATCTCCCTCAGCAATATTGTCGTCTGATAGCCATTTTCTCTTGACCTTTCTGGAACTAGACGCAACTTCATAATTATGCGTAAGGTATCTGCTTTCCAGACCAATTGCTGAGGTGGTAAGAATAATTTCGTCTACCGCACCCTTTTCAACAACTTTTGTGTCCCCTGTAACGATCGGAATTTTCGTCATCTCAGAATATTTTCCCATACTTTCCATTATTTTCTCTAAGACATCTATGTCTAGTCCTTCTTCTAGCACTGCTGCGCACGAAACCGCCAACGGTCTCGCTCCCATGACTGAAATATCATTAATCGTGCCGCAAAATGCGAGCGCGCCAATATCCCCGCCTGGAAAGAATATTGGCTTGACGGTGTGAGCGTCTGTCGTGAATACGATGTCATTAATAATAGCAGAATCATCAAAAGATCTGAGCGGTATTTCCGCAGAAAAATCTGGAAAATGCGGCACGATATGGTTGTTAATGAGTTCCTGCATCAATTCGCCACCCGCTCCATGTCCCATTATGACCTTGTTCATCGTAAGTTAATTCCCGTGGCTAGTTTAAAGGTTTTTAATGAAGCGTACTCAGTGGCATTGTGGTATAATAAGCAACATAGGAACATCGTTTTCATTTTTCCTTCGTCAAATGATTGAATTCTTCTCGAAAAAATGGTCGTTTATTAGACAAAACGAATTAATTTAGTTCATTTCTGAAGCAAACATTTATCATCGATTTCTGTATCTTCATTACCCGCACCCGGACGATTAACATGAACTCATTCAATTTCTATGTTCCAACAAAAGTGATCTTTGGAAGAGGATGTGCTCGAAGCATTGGGGAAATCCTATCGAAGAACCGCGTGAATACCGCGCTTGTGATCACGGACAATGGGGTGAGAAAGGCGAGTTGCGTGGCAAGGATTATCTCGGTACTTGATGACACAGGAATCGTGTACGATATCTACGACGGTGTGATGCAGAATCCTAGAGAAGAGAACGTATTTGAAGCGCTGGAGATGCTTAATAAACATAAGCATGAAGCCATTGTTGCTGTTGGTGGTGGCAGCGTCATTGATACTGCAAAGGCTACACTTGCGATTCTTAAGGAAAACTGCGACATTCATGAGTTGTATCACAGGGAAGTCGCTGGCACGGCACCGCTCCCATTGATAGCTATACCCACAACTGCCGGCACTGGAAGCGAAGTCACTCGGTCTGCTGTAATTACTGATGCGCGAGCGAAGGTAAAAGAAACTATTCGCGGTGATGCTCTTTATCCAAAAGTTGCTCTTGTTGACCCAGAGCTTACAATTTCATTGCCCAAATCGATCACGGCTTATACGGGAATGGACGCGCTAACGCATGCTCTTGAGGCTTATATCTCAAAGAATGCGCACGTAATGTCTGATGCCCTTGCTGTCGAGGCAATAAAACTTATCATGAAGAACTTGAAGAACGCAGTTTATGACGGGAAAAATATTGAGGCAAGGAGTTGTATGATTGCTGCGAGCACTCTTGCTGGAATGGCCTTTTCCATATCCGGACTTGGTATGGTTCACGCTATGGCCGAACCGCTTGGCGGCAGATTCAACATACCTCATGGCGTGGCAAATTCAGTTTTATTGCCTTATTGTCTCGAGTTTAATTGCGAGGCAGTTGCAGAAAAGCTGGTAGCACTCGCCAAGATGATAGATCTCTATTCAAACAATCACGGTGATCCTCCCCCAGTTCAGATTGCAATGGGCGTTGTGCACTCTGTGCGAAGCCTCTCTTCAGAAATCGGAATACCGCATCGTCTCGATAATTTGGAGATAAGCGATGAAGAAATCAGGGCGCTCATAGATGACGCGTCGAGAAATGGATGCCTCGCTGCTAATCCTAGAAGGGTGGATAGAAGCGATCTTGAGAGAATTTTTAGAATGGTTCTCAACGCAAAATCATGAACTTTTTTGTTCCATTCGGTTTGATCACGGAACTATCATGAGTGGTAATGATTTTCGGAGGCCCGCAAAAACACATAGTTCTTACTCATACCCATAAATCTTTGACTTAGCGAAAACAAACGCTTATCAAGAAAATAGATCATATCCTTTTGGGCCCGTAGGGTAGTCTGGATTATCCTTTTGGCCTTCGGAGCCAAAGACTGGGGTTCAAATCCCCACGGGCCCGCTTTTTGGAAAGCGTAATTATTGCCAAATCGAACAACACTCATTTTGCTTTTCCTTCATACAAACTTTCTTCTTTCTTGTCCCAATTTTTCTTGGAATGATCCCATAAAATTGGGTGGAAAATTTACTAAATGCTCTAGATTAGTGATATTTTGTGAAACCTTGCGATTCGCCTGAGCTCGTAAATGAATTACGAGAAGTTACCTCTCAAGACAATATTGCCAGATTTAGTATGTTGATGCCCGAGCTTGAGTCTAGAGGACTGTCATCGGCTACCTCGCAATTGCTCTTGGAGGTATTGGGCGATGCAGAAGATAGATTATGGCTTTGGGTGACCGGGCTTTCATGTGATGAAAACCCATACGCTCGAAGATATGCTACGGCAATCCTGCTTAGGTTATGGGATAATGATAAAGGTAGAGCAGAGGAAGTTCTAACAAGTCTTGCCGATTATGGGCATTGGCTTGTTCGCGAGTATGCACATGAAATGTGGGGTGAACTCTTGAAAAGACACTTCGAACAAGTCTCATCGCTGATGCGAAATCTGAACTCGCACCCTTACCAAAGCTCAGAAGACGTGTCATAATCGCAGTACGGAATGGTGGAAATTTGAGAGAGAAAGAATGCGCAGGACTATTAATTCAACTTCTAGAACCTCTTCTTTCCGATAAAAGCACTTATACTAGAAAAATTCGGGACTCTTTGCAATCGGTGACGGTTTACTTCGTTGCTATCCAGACATTACTCTGAAGTATTTACACGAATGGGCTCATAGAACAGACGAAGGAACGCGCTGGAATGTGGCAATGGCTTTTGCATCTTCCTCAGGTAGCAAGAATTGGCAAGAAGCCCTGGAAATATTGACCATACTCACAGCAGACACGGGAAGATATGTATGGCGAGCAGTAGGATTAGCGCCACTTTATCTATTTCGGCGACACCCCGAGATCCATAAAACGCTTGAGACATGGCTGCAGGATACTGAAAGAGCAAAGTGGCCAAAACTGTATTTGAGTATATTAAGCCAAAGTAATCTGGCGATATGATCTTCACTTATATTTCACTATGAGAGGCGATTGAACTTCTTAAAATAGTCTTCATGCAATTGTGGTTATTTCGTATTAGTAGTCTTACTGTCATTCGATAACCGCCTTGTGAATCGCATTATATATAATTGGATATGGAAGAATGGCATAGAATGAATTCTTGCGAAGATCGCGACCAGGATTTTGGCAAATTTCTACGTTCCTGTTTCCTAACTTTTCGAATAACCATTGTAAGCCTGCTTGAGCTTTATTAATCGTTACATTCACTGATAAAGTACCTATGCAAGCTCGTTGAAGCATTACCGAACTTTACCCAATTCTAATTCAAAACGAAAAGTACCTCCAAGAAGTTGGTTTAGAAAAATGGATTGAGGCACAGGAGAAGAGAGAGAAGCTAGGCTTTGCTTATCCAGATGTACATTATTGTCCTAATCCTCAACCTTCTTAAGTGTAAGCGATGCGATTTGCCTATAGATAAGATGTATTAGTATCCCGGGGACGAAAGAAATGTGTTGTTAATAATATGAGAGAATTAGGAAAACAAAGGTATCGATTCGATGCACAATATTTCGACAACGAGGATATGTGTCCCAAGTGATTCAAGAATGTAAATGGTTCGCGCAATGAGATAATTAAGGTTTGCATTGAACTCAACAGTGAATAACCAGAGCGGGAAGGTCCGGATCAGCGATAGATGTTACTAATAACGATTAATAGCGATAGTGTTTGCATGGAGACAAGAGGTTTCCAATGAGTTTTATGTTTTAGGCAATCCTTAACCCAGTAGGTTTTTCGCCAGGAATTAGTGACTTATCGAGTAATATTTATCAATATAGCATAAACAATAATATTCTTTATAAGTCGATATCTAAGACTGGAATTAACATTTTCATCTGCGGCTTCGCTCTGATATTTTTTAGGGTGTGCTTGTAGAGTTCCATTGAATATAATGACAGTTTCAGCATATTGCGCAGGATTTAGCTGAGCTGAGCTTGAATAAATACAGAGACTAAATTTAAAATGCAGTGCTTGCATAATGTGATTGCAGGCTATTTCAAGGATTGCTGTACAGTGCGGAGTATGCTTGTCGAAGAGGCGCTTGTAAGAGGTATGTTGATATGATTCTCGAAGATCCAATCATCGGAAGCATTACCATTCTTGACCTGGTGATGTTTATAATAGTTCTTTTACTAATGGTAGTCGTTGCCAAATCTACTTATGCACTGCTGAGAAGATTTCTAGATGTGAGAATAACAAAAAAACGCTCGAAGATGATAGCGAAGATTGTTCAATATTCCCTGATTGCAGTTGGGTTGTATCTCGGATTCTGGGAAGTACTCAAACTCGATATCTCGGCTCTGCTAGTTTCTTTGGGTGTAATCGGTATCGCTATTGCGCTTGCATCTCAGCAAGTCATTCAAAATGCGTTTGCTGGAATATTGATATCATTTACAAAGCCGCTTGAAGTTGAGGACTGGGTGGAGGTAGGAGGAATGCCGGCGACCGGTCTCTGTCGTGTAAAGGATATCAACTTAATTAACACCGTGATGAGGGATCTTGATGGTCGAATTCTGTATATTCCCAACTCCTTTTTGATAGGAAATAAACTCATCAACTACACGAAAGGTGGATTTGTCGCATTGACAATCCCCATTTGGGTTTCAAGGGACGAGGATATTGAAAAGATTGCCAAGATCATTTTGGAAGAAGCCGACAAAGATCAGTTCATTCTACCACGCGTTACCGAAGAGGAAAGAACGAGGATCGCAAAAATCTTGGAGCGCCCGCGTTTCAAAATATTATTTGAAGGTAAAATCGACATGAATCTTTTCAATCCACAGGTAAACTTGGCGGAAATCCAAGGATCACGAATAAAGCTTGCGGTAAAGATATGGGTGAGGGAAATAAACAGAAGGGACGAAATCATATCAACATTCTTGAAAAATCTCCGAATGAGATTTGAAAATGAAGGTATAAAGCTCGTTGATGTTTGACTGGAAACATCCATACAGCTTATTCGAAAGGTTTATGTTCACCTGCAAAACGAACCCTTTTGAAGTTTGAAAGAAGACTATTAAGTTACACTGAGTACTCTTTTCTTAACATTTTTGAGCCTCTTTCACGTGTGTTGGTTTTCAATAAATAAGAAATATATGTTCGAAAACGATTAACTGTCGGGTGAATGAGCGTTCTCACGGATGTTTTACTGCTCATAACAGGATTTACAGCAGTCTATTTTGGCGGTAGGTATTTTATTGACAATGCGTCAAAACTTGCTGCAGCGCTGAAGGTGCGTCCATTCATTATAGGATCGACAATCGTCGCATTTGGCACATCTGCTCCCGAATTCTTCCTTGCACTTCTTGCTGGAATTCAGGGCAGCTCGACAGTTTCGCTCGGAAACGTCGTAGGCGCTAATGTGGCCAATGTCACCGTCATACTAGCTCTATGCGCATTAATAACACCGATTACTATGCGATTTGATATGATTAAGCGAGAATCAGTTTTTGCTATAATTGCAGTAGTTTTCTTATTCATGCTCTCCCTTGATGGCGAAATTTCTCTCGTCGATGGATCGATGATGGTCTTGGTTTTTGGAATCATAGCGGTGTCTATGATAATCCTAATGAAAACAAAGAAACCAAACGATGCGGTCGCGATGGAGTATGAGGAGATTTGCGCTCCCTGCCCTCGAATATCCACGAGTTTTTTATCGCTCGTGATTGGATTATTGATTCTCCTTATCGGTGCACAAGTCGCTCTTGATTCGGGATTACGTATTGCGATAGAACTAGGGTTAAGTGAGTTCTTTATTGGTCTTACAGTAATGACTTTAGGAACGACATTACCTGAAATTGCTGTGAGCATTTTGGCAGCGTTTAGAAAAGGAACGGACATAGCGTTGGGAAACAGCCTGGGATCGGTGGTTTTCAATACTTTAGTCGTTGCAGGCATGGGCGGGATGCTACAGGGGCTCGAAATTACCGCAACTTTAATTATTGCCGGAATTACGCCTTTGATCCTTTTCACGACCCTGCTAGTTATAATATTGATGAGGCGTAATAGTATCAGCCGGCAGTATGGCATTTTGTTATTTGGTCTTTACATTGGATTTATCATAGCCAATTACTTGATTGAGTAAATTGATCTTGGTTGTTGTGGTTTATTGATTGCGTCGTGTATCGTACAATTAGATAATTTATACTGTAGGCAAGCTGTTAAAGAGTTCTATTAATCGAATGAATTTTGCGCCAATTATTCCAATGTTCTGCAGAAGGGTAACGTACAACTGCAGGATCTGATGTCGATAAGTTCTGTTGAACATCATTTTAATATCGGCTCGCCGATTCTTTCATCGTATGATATCAAGAGCGGAGGCAATTGAAATACTAAAACGATATATTTCTAGGGAGAATAACCTAAAGCACATGATTAGTGTAGGGGCGATCATGAAGGAGACTGCTTCAAAACTTCATCAAAATGAAGCGGAATGGGAGATAATCGGGCTCCTGCATGATATTGACTTTGAAATTTGCGGGAATCCTTCTAATCACACAATTAAGGCGAAGGAATTGCTTCGAGAAATCGTGCCGGAGAGCGCCATCGAAGTGATCATGGCTCATAATTACGAACATACGAATGTTTCTGTAGACACAATTGAAAAAAAGGCACTAATTGCCTCTGACGCCGCGTCTGGTCTCATAGTCGCATCCGCACTTGTGATGCCCTCGAAGAAACTGGAAGAGGTAAGATTGGAAACGCTCATCAAGAAATTTAAATCGAGGGACTTTGCCAAGAACGTGAGCAGAGATAGGATATCACTGTGCACGCAATTCGGAATGAGTATTGATGAATTTTTACAGATCGCGCTTGATGGTATGAAACGTATATCCACTGAGCTTGGACTATAATAATCCGATTTGTTTATGTGCAGATTATGTGAAGTATGGATAAAGCGGTATTCTCATGCAAGACCATCGATTTCAGCAGATCTCATGCGGAATTTTTCGTATTCAAATAAGGTCAGAATGTTCCAACATTTGACGATCTAGTATCACTTTGTTTTTATTTCGAGTCTAAAGATGTCAGGGCGTGAATAGTGACCAACTGCATCAAAATATGCCTTAGTCAGCAAGCGATCTTCTGCGTTCAAATCTACGTAGATGATCTCTTCTTTATTCATGACAGGACCTGCCAATACTACACCTGCGGGATTCGCAACGAAGCTTCCACCAGCGGCAACATTAAAATCTCTGCACTCCTCGGGCATTTCCTTATCTGGAATGTATTGACCGACGCTTATTACAAACACCTGATTTTCGAATGCGTATTCTCTAATTGCATGCATGATGTCGCATGAAAAAATCGAATCTCCATTTCTCCATCGTCTCTTTTCGCCGGGATGTCTATCCATCACCCACCACCCGGGCCATACTGCGCAATGGATTTCTTCTCCAAGCAGTGCCATAGCGCTCTTCTGAAGGGTCATGTGGTGTTCGTAGCAGATCATGCCTCCGATTTTTCCGATGGATGTGTTGAAGACTCTGACATCATTCGCATCTCCCATTCCCCATATCATTCTTTCAGCATGTGTAGGCATAAGCTTTCGGTGTCTGCCAAGAATGGAACCATCGTTGTTGATGAATAGCAGTGTGTTGTATAGCGTCTCGCTTCCTGCTATGTCGCTTTTCTCACTACAACCAACGACAGTTACGATCCCCTCATCACGTGATACTTCACACAAAAGATCAACCTCAGGTCCTGGAATCCTTACAGAATTCTTTTGGTATCTGACCATCCATTCTGACCATTTTGATATTGGCAGTATTCCTCGCCAATAAGGATATCCCGGAATGAAGGTTTCGGAGAAAACGATGAGCTTTGCACCTTTCTTAGACGCCTCTTCTATCGCACGGCAGACTCTGTCGACTGTCGCCTCCTTTTCCATGAAAACTGGGGATATCTGGGCAGCCGCAACTCTCACAATTGCTTCCATGTTTTTCCCTTATGGGGATTTTAGTTTGTATGAATATATGTTTTCACATGAGAAGAGATCATGTGATTATTCTTTCACGTGGCAGATCCATCGATCGTAAAAATTGCTTGATTCGTCTTCGATCATCTCAACACTTCTGCCTTTCTCTAAGGACCATTGACGAATCATCGTCGCCTCAGTTTTCGTACCGGTTGTTATGATTGTATCGTTTGCGAGTTCAAGCACCTCACTTACAATTCTCCTCCATTGTAATGCGTTGAATTGGGTGATTTCTCCTGCCATCAATAGCAAGCCGAATGGAGCTTTTTTTACAAATTTTGAAGCCTCACTCGCATCGATACACATCGTGCACTCTGGTAATAACCGTCCTGTGCGCATACCGCAAACTAATAGAGATGGATCCTTGTCGAAGGATATTACTGACATTCCATACATTCTTACAACATAAGATCCTATTCCGGTACCGCATGCCGCATCGAAACAATTTCTATCAACAACGTTATGCCACAAATCATCAATCACTCGTAGAAGATTATCTGCGCGTTCTTGAGAGAAATCATCGAGGGCAGGAACAACGTTCCTCATTAATTTCAAGGAGTAATATTCTCTGACCGCTGTTTCCCATTCTGCTTGTCTCTCTTGATATATCTCAATATCCATATTCTCGAGTTTGTCCAGTAATTCTGCATTAATTCTCCTATAGATGAAGTTCCCCGCAATCCATCCTTGGGCAGTTTCAAAGGCGACTGCAATTGGCCACTCATTCTCGTTTATCAAAAGTCTTGCCGTACGCGCTTCAATTTCCAACAACTTTAAAGTGTATCGATCATCAGTAAGGGTTTCAAAGTCTGGCTCGATAAACTGTAGCTCGTCCAGGTCAAAGAGAATCGCAGCTTTCATAAACTTGCCACCTGCGCTATATGAAATTCTCATACGAGTGGTTGTAACCTTACAGAAACACAATGTTCGTTCGGAGTAAAAGAATTTTCATGCGCAAAGTCGAAACAATTGGAAAATGGATAGAAATGAAGCCGCTAATGTCCCCCTCGTTTATTTTTGATTTGTTCATGGTGAAAATATACGAGTACGATGGTTTCAAAGATATCGGTTTGATCGATTTCCTCCCCGTGTCTAGAGAATCTAGTGTCAGTATCCTCGCCGGATGCTCGTACGAATTATCGGCTCACACCATCGTGAAAGCACCATTAGAGTCGTCATGTTTGAAATTCATCAAATGTTTAGTACTTGTTACCACGACTAAAATTTCCAATACTCTGATGTTGAGTTCCGATGAGTATTGTATCATCAATTTGTTTTCGACATCAAATCAAATGTCCTGTGAAAGAAGAATATTGACGTCGTGGTATGATATTTTGGTTTAAATCCTAACGCCATTGGTATCTCTATCTTAAGGATCAGTATGAATAATTAAGAAATAAGTAAAACGGTTAATAGGAATGTAGCAGCCTAGGTCAACCTCATAATCTATACAAACGGGCACAACGCGATCTTCAATATTGTCATGATTTTTTTTGGCAAGTTGGTTGTGTTTTTGTGAATCTCGAATGGAATACGCTTCCAAGTCAAAGACTTCTAGCATCTCGTTCCATCGCCTATACGGTCAACATCGATGAATGAAACGGTAAGATTCTCGGACTTCATCAGCTATCAAGATGGCTGATCGATTTTTGATACAAGAAGCACTGGATTATCATAAGAAAACCCCTCTAAGAGCTAATGTTGCACTAATCCCAGCCAAAAAATGCATAGAATGGATGCTTGAATCTTTGTTCACATGACATTTAACGTGAGATCCATTATTCATCAACCAATAGAATCCATCCATATTGATTGGCAACACAAATGTCTCTTGGTCGCAAATTTTAACATCTACAATGAACTCTCATAAATCGTTCGTATCTTTGATGCGCTTTTGCTTAATCATAATAATTTCAGAATGACATCAATTTGTTGGCATCATATTGCTCTTTTTACCTTTCAAGCCAATGAAAGTAAGCCTTGCGGTGTATCTGCCTGTGGAAATGAAGATGTGCGAAACGGTCGACCTAATCCGCGACTCCCATCACCAAAATCCCGTTTAAACGATAAATCATCAAGATTGGAATATCGTGTTAATAAAGCGTCGAACTATGTTGGGATGTCGCACTATGAAAATCGCGGAGCTGCGAAATGGATGAGCAGAGGCTTATTGGCCGTACTCAATAGAACTGGTAGTGGAATGTTGTGAGCTCCCCTCTCTACAATGTGGTTGGAGGTCATGACTCGGATTTTTACTGAAATGAATCAATCGTGACTGTCGTTTTCTTGAACGAGATAAAATAGTATTTCACAGACATAATTGTGTATAGTGGAAATATTTGGCAGTTTTCAATAAGATGAATGCAGTGCCGTGAGCTCAAATAAAGTCTAGTGTAAGACCCTATTGAAATCGTCAAGAATTTAAAAAATGACCGGTCCGGATTGTGCGACAGAGGTGCTGTTTCTATGCGTCGGAACAAAATACATCGTAAAATGGTTTTAGGAAGATAGCACATTGAAATTATCGACGCGCGCTACAAATCCTTCACCGGCGTCATTGACTATACTATCTGCGATTATAGAAATTATCGTAATGACTAAGAAAATTTTGATGCACCCCTTGCACAAATTTCATTTCTAGGATCCTGGAGATTACTTTTATGCTTCAATTACTTTGACTGGCTAGTTACGCGAAGATCATCCTTGATCTTTCGAATACGTTGCACCTCAGTATGAAATGGCACACTGATATGATTGTGCTTGATTCCGTTCGTATCAACTAAAAAGAGCTCTATTGACCAAATTTGCTACAATGCGTAGATATATGTTGTTTTTCATGAGAAGCTTTACCGGAATTCGTCGAGTATCAGTATTTCTCCTTCTTGATCATTTGGTGAAAGCTTATTGTGCAGGAAACTATGTCAATTATAGCTACCCACTTTTTGGGATGTTATTACTGTTGTATTGATTTTTGTCTGGAACAGAAATCCAATGCAAAGATCGGTAGTATGTCCAGGAACTCTGCGGCCATCAAAGCTCGCGACCAGTATTTCACAGTTAAATACGAAATTTCCTTGTAGGAATTCTTGAATTTTTGAATAGGGATAACCCTGCGATTGCGCTAGGATTATCGAGTAGTTTCTCATTCTCTTAATATCACTGCAAAGGAATGTGATATTATGCACCTTACTTTGAGAGTAATCCAACAAGAGGGTCAGGAATCAGGTATTATTGAGATACGCAAGAGGATGACTCTGTCATGCAGCGAAAAGATTGGGGAGATCGTATTCTCGAGCGACGAAGAAAAGTCTTTTCTCCTCGATCTCTTATCTAAAGGGGGTCTTCATGCGGATATATTTGAGATGAAGATAAAGAGTAAGTGCTGAGTTGCTGGAAAATCAGGAATTGTCATGATGAAACATGTTTTTGACCTTGGATTCAATAGAGGTCATGCTGGAATACTCATGGAAACGATCAGATGGTCAAAGGTTTGAGGACCTGATGAACAATCTTTCCAAATCTCTCATTGAATAACGCATGGAGGGCGAGTCCTTCCAATTCTTAGTCATGATCTACGACTCATATCATCAAGGTGATTTTTCACATCATGTTTTTCACATATCCTATGGGAAATGTTCAATAAATGTCAATTGTTCCATTTTTCTAGTCAATGCTGTAATACCAAGCTTACAGCATTTAATTTTCATGGTATATTTTGATATCTTATCTTTGAGATAGATAGTCCATTACATATTGAATTAAGGCGTTGGTCCTAATGACATTCATAAGAATCTTCTTACGCTAGCGTACCCTTAGCGATCTTAAATTCAAAATGTAATAGGCACTATATATGAAAGCGGGCACGACAATGAGAATGGTTTCGTAACTAAGACATCCCATCATAATTCTGATATGGAGGAGAGCAATTGACTTGATACTGTTATTTCATCGTTTTGTAATCTTTACGAGTAATGCCAATATATGCGGGCGTTGATCTCATCTCACATGGTTGCATTGACTTTCGCTCAAAAAATTCTTTCAAGGGCATGCGGTCGTTCGGTTGAACCAGGCGAGATAGTCGATGCAAAAATTGACCTTGCAATGTCTCATGAAAACGCAGCTCTTGTCATAAAAGCGTTTGAGGAAATCGGCGCATCTCGTGTTTGGGATCCAAACCGAATTGTCATCCTCTTTGATCATCGGGTGCCGGCCAATAGCATCAAGACGGCTGAAAATCACAAATTTATACGTAATTTCGTAAAGAAAACCGGTATCAGGTACTTTTACGATGCTGGTGAAGGTATCTGTCATCAAGTACTTCCCGAAAAGGGCCATGTGTTGCCTGGAATAGTCATTGTGGGCACAGATTCGCACACAACGACATATGGCGCGTTTGGTGCATTCGCAACAGGCATCGGAGCAACTGAAATGGCTGCTGCGTGGGCAACTGGAGAACTTTGGTTCAGGGTGCCGGAAACTCTTCGCATCATCATCCGTGGCCAATTGAAGAATTGCGTATCTGCTAAGGACGTCATATTACACATTATAGGGACTCTTGGTGCCGAGGGTGCGAATTACATGGCCGTTGAATTCGCTGGCGAATGTGTAGATAGAATGTCAATCGCCTCGAGAATGGTCTTATCGAACATGAGTATGGAAATGGGAGCTAAGATAGGTGTTATATTTCCTGACAAAACGACGGAGGAGTGGTTGAAGGAGAGAATCAAAAGCCCTTATGAGATCATTCGCTCCGATCCCGACGCTCCCGCAAGAGTTGAGGAATTTGATATCTCAAACCTTTCACCTCAGGTGGCGACGCCCCATTCTGTTGATAATGTTGTACCCGTGGAGGAAATTGCCGGGACACCTATCGATCAAGCTGTTCTTGGTTCCTGCACAAATGGACGTCTTGAAGATCTGGAGGCGGCGGTTAAGATTTTGAACGGAAGGAGAATATGCAAGAGTGTTCGATTTATCGTGATTCCCGCATCTCGCGAAACATATATTGAAGCCGCAGAACGTGGAATACTCACTTCGCTTGCGAGGAGTGGCGCTATTATTCTTAATCCTGGTTGTGGTCCATGCCTCGGAGCCCATCAAGGATTGCTCGCATCTGGCGAACGATGCATTTCCACGACAAATCGCAATTTCAAGGGTCGAATGGGTAGCCCGGATGCGGAGATCTATTTAGCCAGTCCTGAGACGGTTGCAGCAAGTGCTCTGAAAGGAGAAATTACGGATCCGCGTGGGGTGTGAACGTGTTATTAACTGGAAGAATCTGGAAGTTTGGGGATAACGTCGATACCGATTTGATCATTCCGGGGAGATACCTCGACGAGTACGATCTCAAATCTCTTTCTTTACATGTTTTCGAAGATATAGATCCCGCATTCTCTGTTTGGGTAGAACGCGGTGATATCATTGTCGCAGGTCGGAATTTTGGCTGTGGCTCGAGCAGAGAGCAAGCTCCAGCTGTTCTCAAGGAGAAGGGGGTGGGTGCCGTGGTCGCTGCCAGCTTTGCTCGAATCTTCTTTAGAAACGCGATTAACATCGGTCTTCCTGTGATCGTTTGTCCTGAGGCTCAATCTTGCCTTGAAAAAGGAGATAGAATAGAAATCGATATTAGGGAGGCACGTATTCATCGCTTATCTGATGGTATGATTATTTGTTTTAAACCTTTACCGGGATTCGTGATCGATATTTTGGAGAAGGGCGGTTTAGTCCCATTTATGAAGATAAAGCTAGGGAGGAATTGACATTATGTCAGCCGCCGCCGATTTTAACCCTTCAATCGATGAAGCCAGAAGAGTGTATAATTTTGGCATCGATTACAAAAGCTTTATAAGCCCCCCATCAATATCGGGAAAATCCCGGCATGGTGACCTCATGAAATACACACGATTTGAGAAGGCGCGCATCATAGGAGCAAGAGCTCTGCAGATTTCGCTGGGTGCGCCCGTTCTTATCAATGTTCCCGAGGATGTTATCGATCCCATTCAGATCGCTATGCTGGAATTCGAGAAAGGAGTTATTCCTATCACTGTTAAGAGAGATACATGAGGGTTTGCAATGCCAGAGGAGAAAAGTGATGAGCTTCTTGTGCCAGAGGATATCTATCTTACATCCGGAGTTCACATCGGAACGCAGCAAAAGAGTGCCGATATGAAGCAGTTTATCTTCAAGGTAAGGTCTGATGGTCTTTACGTCCTTGATGTTAAGCAGACAGACAAGCGTATAAGGGTCGCAGCAAAATTCATTTCCCGTTTTCCCGCGGATTCGGTAGTTGTGGTCTCAGCTCGCCAGTACGGACAAAAGCCTTCGAGTCTTTTCGCAAAGGCTATCGGCGCTAGGGCAATTCCAGGCCGGTTCGTACCTGGCAGTTTCACGAACCCTGCACTCCCCCAGTATGTGGAACCACAGGTTCTATTTGTAACTGATCCAGCAGCAGACCAACAGGCACTAGCTGAGGCACTTGGCATCGGGATACCTATCGTTGCACTTTGCGATGCTAACAACGAGACTAAGAACGTTGATCTCGTCATTCCTACAAACAACAAGGGACGAAGGGCATTAGCTTGTGTATACTGGCTGCTCACAAGAGAAACGCTCAAAGAAAAAAAGATCATCGAACGGGATTCAGATTATAAGATGACCATTGACGATTTCGAAGCATCTCTTTGAATCGCTGTTTCTATGCATCGCATTAGTGGGTGAAAAGCCATCACCTCAAAACTTTGAAATAACATCTCACATATTTTTTTAATGTGAGATATCCCGCGGTCGCCGGTAGATTTTATCCCGGTAAGGAAAGAGAGCTAAGAGAAGAAATTAGAAAGTGCTATTTATCTCCACTTGGTCCAGGCGAGATTCCACAAGTTGCGAGACCCGGACAAAGAAGGATTGTCGGAGCTGTTGTCCCTCATGCAGGTTATATGTTCTCAGGACCGATTGCTGCGCATGCATATGCTTCAATTGCAAGGGATGGATTTCCAGAAACGTTTATCATAATCGGCCCGAATCACCACGCGGTAGGGAGCCCAATAGCGCTCTCGAGCGAGGATTTCGAAACTCCACTAGGAGTTTGTCGATTAGATCGTGACCTTCTGAGAAGACTTGAACGAAACATCGTGGTTGATCCAGTCGCCCATCAATATGAGCATTCTATAGAAGTTCAACTACCGTTCATGCAGTTTTTTGCCGATGATATAAAGATACTTCCTATCTGCATGGCTCTGCAAGACTATGAGACAGCCGTCGAGATAGCCAGATATTTGCGCGAAGCGACAAAGGAAAAAGATGTCGTCATAATTGCTTCGACAGACTTTTCTCATTATGTTCCGGTGCATATCGCCAAGACAAAGGATATGGCTGTGATCAATCAGATACTTGCTCTTAATGCAAAGGGGGTCTATGAAGAAGTAATCAAGAGAGACGTATCGATGTGTGGGTATGGACCGGTTATGGTGATGATCGAAGCAGTCGGGGGCAGTAATGCGGAGTTGTTGAAATATGGAACATCAGGCGATGTGCACCCGATGATGGAAGTGGTTGGATATGCTGCGGTTACTGTAACAAAGTGAAAGAAGTTGCTGAATTGAATCATATGTCAGCTCTGACAACCATATGACATTTTTTGAGGTGTATTGAGGTATAATTCCGCAGAGATTTCGCAATTTTGTTCCATCTCAGCATGCCATTATAAATAGAGAAAAGAGAATATCTTCTTGCCCATACAAGGGTGACGGAGGTACCTATATGGAGGAACGTCCATATAATGAGATCATTGATGCAACCTGTCCCAGTTGTCGGCATGGAGTTCCGATGGATGCCAACGTTTGTCCCTACTGTGGCTACAGGATAAAGCCTGAGGCAGCAAAGACAGTGCCGACGGCTAAAGAGAAGCCGCCTTCTGGTGTCAAGCCAATTACAGCAAAGCCGGTTGTTGGAGGAGTTTTGATCATCATCTCAGGCTTAATGGGGGTCATAGTAGGATTGTCTTTAGCAGTTCTTTCTGGCGAGATCATGGAAATGATCGAAGACATGTATGGTCCCGACATTGTAGCTGGGTTGGAGGGCATCCTCACTGCATGCGGAGTTATCTGGTTCATCATAGGTCTCATCGCGGTGATAGGTGGGATATTTGCAATTAGGAGGAAGAAATGGGGATTTGCAGTTGTCGGCGGCGTGCTTGCCCTTCTGACGATCGGTCCTTGGCTTTTGGGATCGATTTTGGGATTAATTGGCCTTATACTTGTGGCGATCTCGAGAAACGAGTTCAGCTAAAGCCACCGTATCCCACTTTTTTCTTTTTTTCAGATTCTTTTCATTTTGCCAAGGATGGGTTCGTAGATTAATCCCTTATCAAGAAGTGAATTTGTGATTTCTTCTAGTTCATCCTTCCTGATTCCCTCTTTTCCAGCTTCTTCAATGATCTCGTCCCACGGAGCTCCCTTGCCCTTCTTATCCAAGCGATCAATGATAGCAAGCACCCTTTCTTCTTTATCTATATTCTCGTCAGGTTCTTCAACCCCTATTTCCATTTCGGATGGCGTCTCCTGAACTTCTGGCTCGTACTCTGGTAGCAAGTATCTTAATGCATCTGCAATCATATCCCTATACCTCTCAAATTCTACCGAATCGTAATGCTCGATGCTTTTCAAGACGCCTTGCGCTAAAGCCTTGGAATAGCCTAGCTTGATGAGTGCTTCTACAGTGGGAGTCTCCATACGTCTAGCTTCCTCCGCAGCTGTGAGTCGACGAAGAGTCGATTTACAAGTTTCCAGTATCCAGTAATCACGTATTTTCTCGTCAACCTCCACTATTTTCTCCGGTCGTACGGAAACGTAGACTGTGCCTTCTTCTGGGGAATATGTTCTACTCTTCCCCACCACGGCTACGAAACTGGGCGGTTTAATTTTTGCCAGTGCAAGGCTCGCATCCGGTTGATATTGTCCTGCCGAAATGAAAAATGTTCCAGTTGGGTCGGTTACTCTAGCTCTCCAAAAAGGTTCTCCTTCAGTGCCGAGATTTTCTATGTCAGTAAGAACACCGACAACGAATAGCCTGTTGATCATGGCACCGAGTGGTGTGATGACGTATGACGGAGATCGTTCTCCCTCTCCTTTCAGTTCACAATTCGACGTGTTGTATTCTCCAGAGAAAACGCGCCAAGCAATTTCACGTGATATCAATACATCCCCTCCAATTTTGTGAGCATTTCGGTTGCTTCACTTCGTATATCGAACTCTGCGAGTCTTGCATCTGACGCTATCATCAAGAGACCAAATTCGTCTCTTGTCACATTGCCCGAGACCTCGACAGGATGCGCTATTAATAAATTCTCAATATCTTCTTTTATGACAAGCGGATTCATCATCTCCTTTGCTCTTCTCATTGCATTATTGAGCGATATCCCCGTAATTGATTCTGTAATCGTCCTGTTCATAATCACAGTGAGCACCCCCTCCCCATCATCAACAACCGCCTTTATTCTCAAATCTGGCTCTGGATTTACCGAACCGTGGAGTCTGCAGAGATTCTTTTGTACCACTCTCTTGCATTTTGGACACCGCAAAATCAAACCCGATCCTTCCCTTATATCCACGACAACCCCGCTCACTAGTACGTCGATACCGCCCCCAATCTTTTCAAGATCTTCAATCGTCCTTTTGGCGGGTCTCGCTAGCACGTCTGCTGCAGGAAAACTCCCTTTGTATTCTGTCACATCAGCTCTTTGTCCGAAATTGATTTGTGGGATTCCCCTCCAGCCTTTTACATATGCACCCTTGATTGTGATAACCATATCTTCTCTTAAACCAAAATCATGCCACGCGGAGAACTGAACCTTCCCAGTTTCATCGGCAATTATGCCTGAAGTAACTGGTTTTGCCCCATCCGGCGTCGAAACAACCTTCATCTCAAGCTCTAATATTCTGCCGGTTATAGCTACGTTGTTCATTCCGTCCTTTAGCTGTGAGACCTTTGCTTGAACGCTCTCCGCGAACGACGGCACCTCCACTTCCGAGATTTCAACCGTCGCGGAGTCTTTCTTCTCAACTACCGCCCTATTCCCTAGATTGACCTGTGGCTGTCCATTCCACTCTCTGGTATAAGCGTTGCGAATAAAAATCACATCGCCCTTCTTGAAATCAAATCGATCAGCTTCCCAGGCGGTAAAAGGGACCGCGCCGCTTTCGTCCGCGAACACTCCATATAAGACAGGTTTTATCGTGCCATCAACTTCCACTTCTCTCTTATTAACGGACACGACCTTAACAAGAAGGTCAACACTTTGCTCATTAGTTGTGAGTTCGCTTATTTCCTTTTTCTGTCCCCTAGAAACAAGGCTAGGATTGCCGCCGTACTTTCTAACTATGCTTTTCTTTGCTGTTTCAAGGGGCACCCTATAAACTTTGAGATATGTATCAAGCTCTTTTGAAATTTCATCTTCACTTACCTTTCCGCCTATTAATTGTGATATTTCCTTAATATGTGGTTTGAGATCTTCCATCGGCATTGTGAGCCTCCAATTCTCTATTTTATCAAATCATTACTTTATTTGAATTGTCCTTAATTGTACTATTGTATGGTGTTCCGAAAGTAGATTTTGTAGTAAGGTGTTATTGGTAATCCAATAAAGATTCAGTAATAATAAAATAAAAGGACACAATGATTATTGGAATTTCTGGGCAAGAACATGATTCCACATGAATAACGAAGGCGACAGTATGGTTACTCTGTGAAAGTCTCTCCACGCTCGTAATTGTCCTTCAAGTGCTTGATGAGGATGTCTCTATTTCTCCGCAAATGTGATTCGTACCATACCTTCACAACATCAGCGAGTTTCTCATGGAACTTATCAAAATCAAACTTTGCAAGTGGCGAATCATAAATCACAAATTGTCCAAAAATCCTCTTCCATCCAGAATATTTGTAATAGTGCTCGCCCTCGCAGTACTCGAAAACCATCCTGATGAATGGTGTAGAATCCTGGTTGTAATACCAGATCTTTAATGAATCCCCCATCCTACCTTGGTCTTGTGTTCTGTCAACAAGTTGAATTGTATTGACGCCTGCGAAATTGAAATCTTCTCTAAACCGCCACTGCTCAGGAAACTCATCAAACTGAGCAAAAGCGCTGTAAGACGGCTCCATTGTAAAATGAACATTGATCTTGCCAAACCTCATCCAAATCTTCCAAAAGTCCTCAATGAGAGTCCTGTTGATTATCCTTTTCTGATTATTGAGCTCCATGATGTCTTTTGTGATTGCTTCAGTTTTCCTATCGAGCTCAGCATCCAGCTGTGCAAACCAGTCCTCCTCCATTGTAGTATCCTTTCGTGCCATCGTCGTCCCTGTGTTGTGTAATTGGCATGCGTGGTTAAAAATGTTGCTAAATATGCCTAAATGATGGCTCAATCGCCTCTAATTTTCTATTTCAACGGGGGTATATTTTGAAATCAAGAAGGTTTTTAGCGTGAGAATAGAATCAGCCTCCGATGGATTTCTGGGCAGAGTTGATGAATTTCCTTAATCAGCACTCAGCTGATCCGCTCACTTATTGTCTTGTTTTTTTCCTGTATGCCGTCCTAGCGACGATAGCATTGCCCATTCCTGTTGAGATCGGGCTGATAATCAATCCGAACACTGATTTCATAATAAAGGCGTTGGTCTTGGGAGCTGGAAAGGCTGTTGGGAGTGTCCTCGTTTTCTTGATAGGAACTAATATCGAGTGGCGCATAAGAAACTGGTCGAGCAAGTGGGGTTGGTTTAGGTGGTTTGTAGATAAATCGGAGATTTTGGTCGAGAAATTGGGCTACATTGGCCTTTATTTGCTATTGAGTATACCCGGGATGGTAGATACGGTTCCCGTTTACGTGTTTTCGGTTTTTAATAGGCAAGGTGAAGTTCTTCAGCTGAGATACTTTGTAGTCGCGAATTTTGCCGGAGGCATCACCAGGGCTCTCGTTTTGTACGCGTTATTTTACGGGTTCGGCATCAATCTCTTTGGTCAATTTTGAATTATTGAGGAAAAACGCCATCGACATCGATCTTACATTTCTAATGAATTTCTGATAAAAGACGCTTCAAATGCAAGCATGGAAAGATTTAAGCATCGAAGTGGAATTAAACAGTAATGGCGTCGATAAACAAGATTCACGAGATTGTCGATGATTACGATACAGAAAAGATTACGATAGCAACTCTATGCTCTCATTCTTCATTGCAGATCTTTTACGGCGCGAAGCGTGAAGGTTTTAGAACTCTTGGACTCGCTGTAAATCAAAACACGAGATTCTATGATGCCTTTCCTCTTGCCAAACCCGACGAGTTTCTAAGGTTTGGAAGTTACGATGAAATTTTGGAAAAGGTTAATGAGCTCATCAATAGAAATGTTATCCTTGTTCCACATGGCTCATTTGTAGAATATATGGGAACTGAGAAGTTCGAGAAACTTCCAGTCCCAACATTTGGTAATAGAGCCGTACTGAGTTGGGAATCTGATAGGGAAAAGCAGAGGGAATGGCTGATATCAGCAGGCATCGAGATGCCAAGAAAGATCAACGATGCAAAGGAAATCGACAGGCCTGTTCTTGTCAAGTACCATGGCGCAAAGGGTGGAAGGGGATTTTTCATTGCAAAAGATTACCCAGATTTCAAGTCTGGAATAGACGAAAGCCAGCCTTATACGATCCAGGAGTATGTTTTGGGAACTCGTTATTATATTCATTATTTCTATTCGCCGATAAAAAAGGATGGTTATCGCGTAGCCGATGGTAGTCTTGAGTTGTTGTCGATGGATAGGCGCGATGAGAGCAATATCGATGAGATGTACAAACTAGGCGCTCAGGAAGAATTGAAAAAGCTCGGTCTCATACCGACTTTTGTCGTCACAGGAAATGTGCCCGTTGTGATAAGAGAAAGTCTTCTGCCAAAAGTTTTTGATATGGGCGAACGTGTCATCAGACGCTCAGTAGAGTTGTTCGGCGGCATGATAGGGCCGTTTTGCTTGGAAACCATCGTCACGGATCGGCTTGAATTCAAGGTTTTCGAGGTTTCATCGAGGATTGTTGCGGGAACAAACCCGTTCATCTCCGGCTCACCCTACTCTGATCTTATCGAACCTGAAATGAGTACGGGGAGACGTATTGCTCGGGAGATCAAGATTGCCAAGCAGAAAAATCTACTGCACGCAATAGTCACCTGAAAAAATGCTAATCTGGAGCCTACCATCCCCTTTCTTGTAGTCTTTGTTCCGGCCTTATCATAGATATCTCGATGCCCTTCATCGCCTCACCTAGTCCTTTGGAAATCTCAGCTAACGTAGAAGGATCATCGAAGTGTGCAACCGCCTCTACAATCGCCCTTGCCCTCTCTTCTGGGTTCTCCGACTTGAAAATCCCAGAACCGACAAAAACGCCGTCGGATCCCAACTGCATCATGAGTGCAGCATCCGCAGGCGTTGCTATACCACCAGCAGCAAAATTCACTACCGGCAATCGTTGCAGCTCCGCCACTTCCTTTACAAGGTAGAAAGGTGCTTGTATTTCTCTTGCAACTGTCATGAGTTCTTCGTCTTCTTTTCCTTTCAGCTCCCTAATCTTTCCCATGATCATGCGCTGGTGCCTGACCGCTTCAATCACATTTCCAGTCCCAGCCTCTCCTTTTGTGCGTATCATCGCGGCACCCTCATCAACTCGCCGCAAAGCCTCACCGAGGTCTCTCGCACCACATACAAATGGAACGCTGAACTTTTTTTTGTCTACATGATAAAATGGATCGGCAGGCGTGAGTACCTCAGATTCGTCGATCATATCCACTCCAAGTGCTTCGAGGATCTGCGCCTCCACAAAATGTCCAATTCTACACTTTGCCATAACCGGAATCGTGACTGCGTCCATGATCTCTAAAATCTTTTGAGGATCGGCCATCCGCGCGACTCCCCCTTCAGCCCTGATGTCAGCGGGAACCCTTTCAAGAGCCATAACAGCAACTGCACCAGCATCCTCCGCAATACACGCCTGCTCGGCATTTGTCACGTCCATCACGACGCCACCTTTTTGCATCTTAGCAAACCCTCTTTTCAACAGCTCTGTACCGCATCTGAGTCTGGCCAGATCCAATTCAATTGGCATTCTACTCACCAATTCACTTTAGTTGCGCGCTCTTATTTATCGTTTCCTATCTTTCATTGACGGATAACGCAGTCCGTGGGTTATAAATCGTAGTCAGGCACGTCCATGATTTCAAATCGGAGGGAAAAAAATAAAAGGCCAATTCTATTGCCACTTCTAATGATTTCACAACGAGTACGAAGAGTAAGTGAATCTGGTACTGTGAAAATATCTAATATTGTGAGCAAACTCAAGCAAGAAGGTGTTGACATAATATCATTTTCAATGGGAGAACCTGATTTTTCCACGCCGGACAATATCACAGAAGCATGTATCAAGGCTCTCAAAGAACACTTCACTCATTATACACCATCAGCGGGCATCCCAGAATTGAGAAAAGCCGTTGCAGAAAAGAGCAGAAACGAAAATGGAATTCCGTGCGAAGACAAACACATTCTCATTACGCCATCAAAACAGGCAATTTTCATGAGCATGATGGCGGTACTCGATGATGGCGATGAGGTCATTTTGCCAGATCCATCATGGGGGACCTTTGAAGCCTGCGTGCGACTTGCAGGTGGAATTCCCAGGTTCTTGAGGTTAATCCCAGAAGAAGGATTTCGCATGTCGCCAGATGCGTTGGCAGAGCTTATTACAAAAAAGACAAGAATGATTCTTGTAAACTCTCCTTCAAACCCTTGTGGAGTCGTGCAGTCTCTTGAGGATCTGAAAGGGATTGCTGATTTGGCGTTAGATCACGATCTTATTGTGATGGCGGATGAGATATACGAAAAAATCATTTTTGAAGGGAGACACCATTCAATTGCTTCACTTGATGGTATGTTCGAGCGAACCATAACGATAAACGGATTCTCAAAAACTTACGCAATGACAGGATGGCGCATTGGTTGGCTAATTGCCCCCGATCCGATTGTCAAGGAAATAAACAAAATCCAGACGCACTCGCTGACATGTGTGACTTCATTTGTTCAGAAGGCTGCTCTTGAGGCTCTTAAAGGTCCGCAAGACTCCGTGAGGAAAATGGTCGAGGAATTCAGGGCAAGAAGGGATTTGATATGTAAATTGATGAGCGAGATCCCCTCGCTAGCTTTCGTGAAGCCAAGAGGAGCTTTCTACGTATTTCCGTCTTACGAACATCAAATGTCTTCGGAAGATCTCGCTGCATTTCTTCTCGAAGAAGCTCATGTGGCTGTGACACCTGGCTCGGCATTTGGACCTTCTGGTGAAGGGCATATCAGAATCTCGTATGCGACAAGTAGAAATGCGATAATTGAAGGAATGAAGAGAGTTAAGGAAGCGCTCGAAAAGCTGTGATTCCGCTCTAATTCACACCTGATTCTGAGGCGGAATCATGTTTGGAATCCCGTCTTCAATTGGGTAATTAATCTGGCATCTGGGACATCGAAGATATCCTTCGAGAATCTCCTTTTCATCCTCCTTATGTACTGTGAGTTCCAATGGAGAGTGTTTGCAGATCGGACATGCAAGAACATCAAGAACTCTTCTCCTCATCTGATCACCTGGTTCTATGCAGTAAACTCTAACGCGTAATATATGCTTTTTTTGAACTTAGATATATGTAATGAGTTGCGGAATCGCATGTCCGCGATAATTAATATCTGATGTAGCCATGAGCTTTGCATGATACGGACAGGTGTAGTCGGCGTTGGATATATGGGCCAAAATCACGCCAGAATTTATTCCGAGCTTTCAACGCTTGTCGGCATATATGATGTTGATCTCCAACACGCACAAACAGTCGCCCAGCGTTTTCGGACGAGGGCGTATTCCGATGTTGAATCTCTCTTACGAGATGTTGATGCGGTCAGTATATGCGCGCCAACGGCAGATCATTTTTCATTGGCATCTATTGCAATAAGAAACGGCACATCTGTGTTGCTGGAAAAGCCATTCACTGGTGATTCAAAAAAAGCCGCCCAATTGGGTAGAGAGGCTGAAAAGGAAGGTGTAGTACTTGCTGGCGGATTTGTAGAAAGGTTCAATCCTGTCGTAAAAGCAGCCAAGGAAGCGCTTAAAGAGGGAAAATTCGGCAAGTTGATATCAATATCGTCGAGAAGAGTTTCATCGTTCCCAAAGAGGATAAAAGATGTTGGAGTTGTTATGGACCTGGGCATACATGATATCGACGTGATCAGATATATCACATCATCAGAAATTCGCAGCGTATTCGGAATGGGCGGGAAATTTGCAAACGACAAGTTTGAGGATCATGCTTCATTGCTTCTTGAGCTTGAATCAGGTGTGACGGGCCATGTTGAAACCAACTGGCTCACACCAATGAAGGTGAGAAAGGTCTCAATGACATGTAGCGGTGGATACGTTCAGCTTGATTATATCGATCAAACGCTTGAAGTATCTTCTGCTCAGATTGGTGAAATAGATCCAGGCAATATGTTCCAGGTGCCACTTGAGTTCGATATCCGTCGGATTGCGTTGAAAAAAGAAGAACCGTTAAGAAGGGAAATTGAGGATTTCATCGGTGCGGTTGAATTATCAGGTCAAGCTACGGTCTCGGCGATGGATGCTGTTATGGATTTGAAGGTTTGCGAGGCTGCAATTCGATCTATCATTGAGAATCGAAAAGTCGAAATTAATCTGTAATGTATCGATCTGTCGACCAGTCTACATATGTGGTCAGCAGGTTTATTATCTAAAATTTTACTTGGAGTTCTTTGCTATGAAAGTGATCGATCTCCGAAGCGATACAGTAACACTGCCAACTAAAGAAATGCTAATGAGTATCCTTGAAGCGGAGTTGGGCGATGATGTGGCAGGCGAGGATCCTACTGTGAACAAATTAGAGGAGCTCGCAGCGGACAGATTCGGTATGGAATCTGCTCTTCTCACGCCTAGTGGGACACAAAGCAACCTCATTGCCGTAATGTCTCACTGCCAGCGCGGAGACGAGATGATAGCCGAATCTGAATCGCATATATATTATTACGAAGTCGGAGGAATTTCTGCAATCGCCGGTGTTATACCGCGCTTGATCACGGGGCGATACGGTGTTTTTACGGCAGAGGATGTTCTTCAGGCACTCAGGGGAGATAATTTACATTTTCCACCAACAAAACTCGTCGAAATAGAAAATTCCCATAACAGAGCAGGAGGTACCGTATGGCATCCATCCGAAGTCGAATCGGTTGCAAAGGTTGCACATGAGCATGCATTGAAAGTGCACATCGATGGTGCGCGAATCTTTAATGCAGCTGTTGCGCTCAGTGTGGATGTAAAGGAATATGCACGACATGTTGATAGCATCAGTTTTTGCCTTTCGAAGGGTCTGTCTGCGCCAATAGGTTCTTTGCTTCTTGGCAATAGCGAATTTATTGCCAAGGCACGAAAAGTAAGAAAGATGCTTGGCGGAGGCATGCGGCAGGCAGGTATCATTGCGGCGCCTGGGATAATTGCATTAACCAAAATGGTCGACAGACTCAAGGAAGACCACGACAATGCGCGGAGGCTAGCGAAAGGTCTAGAATCAATTGGTAGATTCCATATTGATCTAAAAAGGGTCCAAACGAACATTGTCCTGCTTGATGTTTCTCCTACGGGAATGAGTTCAAAGGAATTTGTTGCAAAAGCGAGAGCCAAAGGGTTGCTAATCACAGATTTCGGCGGCTCCATTGTTCGATTTGTTACTCATTTCGGTATAACTAGAGAGGACATCGATGAAGCGATCACGATAGTTGAAACCCTGTGTTGATCACTTCCCCTTTCCTATGCCTTTATAGATGAATCCCTTCCGCCTGCATTCCCTCGCATCGAAAAGATTCCGACCATCGACAATGATTCGAGTTTTCATAAGCGCTGACATCCTTTCCAAATCGAATCTGGCATACTCTGTATGGTCCGCGACAAATATGGCGCAGTCCGATCCAATCAACGCATCGTCGACGTTCCTAGTAAACGTAATTCTGTCTATAGGATCAGCATAAGGGTCGTGAACTATTAATTCCCCTGCATTTGCGAGAGCATCGATAACGTCAAAAGCCGGCGAATTCCTAGCATCGCCAATATCGCCTCGAAAAGCAAGTCCGAAAATCGTTATTTTTGCCTTGTCAAATTCAACTCCAGCTTCCGACAATGCCTCAATCGCCAATGCTGCTAAATGCTTAGGCATCGAATTATTAATGGATCTCGCAGTCGGGATCAATCTTGGGGAATTTTCTTCCAGGGAACTGATTAATAACCACGGATCTTTTGTCAAGCAATGACCTCCAACACCAGATCCAGGGAGGTGCATGCTCCTGTGCGGCGACGTGTTCACAAGTCTTCTGACCTCATATACGTCAGCACCGAGCTCCTCACATGCGAGAGCGATTTCATTTGCAAAAGCGATCTGAACATCACGATACGCATTTTCAACAGTTTTAACTATTTCCGCCGTAAGAAAATCTGTAGTATATATTGGCGCCTCAACAATTGATGAATACAATTCTACTGCAATGGATGAAGAATCGGTGTCGTTACTTCCAATTATCCGGGGATTTTTCAAGAGACTCTCAATTGCATTCCCTGGCATAATTCTTTCCGGCGAATACACAACATAAAAATCCTTTCCGAGGCGAAAATCACTCAGTGCTTCGAGAATAGGGATTATCTTCTTGTTCATGGTTTTTGGAGGAAGCGTCGATTCGACGCACACCAGGACATCTCTTCTGAGACGTCTTGCTACATCAGCGATAGCGCTTTCAAGAGATGAAGTATCAGGCATCCGATTATCGTTGATTGGAGTGTCTACACAGATAAATACCGCATCTGCATGCGTCAAGACTTCCGGATTGTTGCCTGCGACCAATCGTCCGTTTGTGACCACTTCCAAAAGCAATTCCCTTAGTCCAGGTTCTCTACCTTTAAAGGGTAATTCTCCTTGGTTGATGAGGTTCACCTTACGTTCGTCTTTTTCAAGACCGAAGGTCTCAAACCCTTTTTTTGCAAGTAAGCATGCAAGTGGAAGTCCTACATAGCCGAGACCGACAACGCACACTTTGTTGACTTTCATCTAGATGCCGAATTTGTAGCAAGATTATAATATTCTCGCAAGAAACCTTGGCATTAGATCAATAATTGATGATGCACAAAGGAATTACTCCATTCCCACTGCGTTCTCAATTCTCTTGAAACTCTGTGATATCCCCAGGTTTACCTAGCCATATCATTGCATGCGGGAGCATTCTTTTTTTCTAAGAATATGAATACTACTGCCATATCCAATAGTCGCTCATGTTGTTGGGTGAAATAGTAAGTTTTATATCATGCTATATTTGATACAGGCGATAGAATGTCATTCAATGTCATGCTTGGCTCAATTGAGATAGACTCTCAGATCAGAAGGAATAGAGAAGTGGCTCCAAGCATGACTGGTTCGAATTTTCGAAAGAATTTGTGTGATTGGTCCGTAGGTTCTGGATCGGGATGCGGAAGTGGAGGAGCATCGCGGATGCCCTCCATAAGATCCGCATGATATCCAAATATCTTGTGGGATTTTCTGGGGGGTATCCGTGTATAGGAAATTGTTTACAGTAGGTCCTGTCGAGGTTCGGAAGGAAGTCCTCGAAGCGATGACAAAGCCAATGATAGTACACAGAGGCAAGGAGTACGAGCAACTTCAAGCATCCATAGTAGAAAAAATCAAAAAGGCACTTTCAACTGAAATGAACGTGCTTTTGGCTCCATGCTCATCTACTGGACTTCTTGAGGCGTGTGTGAGATGTGGCGTTAGTAGGAAAATGGCAGGTCTCTCTAATGGTGCATTCGGTGAGCGATGGCAGTCGATTGGTGCATTGAATGGCAAAATCGTCCAGAAGATCGATGTGCCTTGGGGTCAGGCGATTAAAGGAAACCATGTGGAGGACATGCTTGACGAAGATGTTGAGGCGGTAACCATTGTTGTTAATGAAAGTTCAACAGGCGTTCTTAATCCTATTAAAGATATCATTGAAGCGATTAGGAAAAAACATGACCCACTCATTTTTTTGGATGCGGTAACTGCGGCATTTGGAATTGATTTGAAACTTGCATCGATTGATGTCGATGCTGTCGTCTTTGGTACGCAAAAGGCACTAGCTCTCCCCCCTGGACTAGCGGTGATCTGCGCCAGTGAAAGATTATTTGAAAAAGCAAGAAGTGTAGAAGGGAGGGGATATTACTTTGATTTGCTCGAGATGAAGAAGTTTGCTGATAAGAATTTGCCCGTAACCACACCGCCAATTTCCCTTATGTATGCGCTTGACTTCCAGTTAGATAGGATCCTAAAAGAAGGAACGGCAAATAGGTATGAAAGGCATGGTAAGATGGCTGAACTCGTGCGAGAGTGGGCATCCAAAAGATTTTCTCTTTTTGCGGAAGAAGGCTATAGATCCAATACAATAACTGTAGTCTGTAAAGGTGATATGGATTTTGGGATGTTTCACAAGACTCTCCGTGACAGAGGTTATGAAATATCCCCCGGTTATGGTCGCATAAGAGACTACACTTTTAGAATTGGGCATATGGGCGATCTTACTCAAGAGGAGATATCTGATTTATTGAGGACAATTGACGAGATTTTGGAGGAATCCGCATGAAAATACTCGTAACCGATGAACTATCAAAAGAGGGGCTTGAAACGCTACGCAGGGACTCTGGTGTAGAGGTTGATATAAGGCCGAATATCAGTCAAGAAGAGCTGCTAAAAATCATCTGTGAGTATGATGGAGTCATCATCAGAAGTGGCACAAAAATCACGAGAGATATAATAGATGCCGGCAAGAAATTGAAGGTCATCGGTCGTGCTGGTGTTGGAGTGGACAACGTCGATGTGGAATATGCCACCAAGAAAGGCATACTCGTCATGAATACTCCAGCTGCAAACATCATTTCGGCTGCTGAGCATACAATGGCCATGATTCTAGCACTTGTAAGAAATATCGTATGGGCTGATGCATCGCTGAAGAGTGGAAAGTGGGAACGAAGCAAGTTTACCGGTATTGAATTGAGTGGGAAGACACTGGCAATTATCGGAATTGGCAGAGTTGGGGCAGAAGTGGCGAAGCGCGCGAAAGCATTCCAAATGAGGCTGGTAGGTTACGATCCTTTTATATCTCCCGAAGCTGCCGTGAAAGTGGGCGTGAGATTAATGCCGCTTGAAAGAGCGTTAGAGGAAGCGGATATAGTAACGATTCACGCGCCGCTCACTTCTTCGACATATCACCTTATTGGCAGGGATCAGCTTAATTTGATGAAACCTACGGCTTTTCTCGTAAATTGTGCAAGAGGCGGAATTGTCGATGAGGAAGCACTTTACGAAGCATTGAAAAACAAAAGAATAGCGGGCGCAGCTCTCGATGTATTCGAAAGAGAACCGCCTACTGGATCTAAGTTGCTGGAGCTTTCGAATATCGTTACGACACCCCATCTAGGCGCGTCAACGAGGGAAGCATTAGAAAGAGTCTCTCTGGAGATGGCAGAACACGTGAAATTATTTCTCACCGAGCATAAGATCACAAATGCTGTTAACGCACCAATTGGTCGCATCGATCAGAAAATCATTCCGTTTATTTCAACTGCTGAGAAACTCGGTGCATTTGCATTCCAGTTAGTGGATGGCCCCATAAGGCGAATCGAAGTCTCATACGCAGGTGAGCTTTCAGCGGCTGACACAAAAATGCTTACGATTTCTGTACTCATCGGGGTTCTATCTAATATCACCGGTGAAAATACAAACATCATTAATGCCCAGGTAATAGCTAGGGAAAAGGGCATACAAATCATTGAATCGAAGGTAGAAGAATCAACGAGTCACACGAATATGATTAATGTTAAGATCCACTCCGATGGAGTAAAGAGAGAAGTCCGCGGAACGGCTTCCCCTAACGGGGAATCAAGACTTCTAGGTATTGACGTTTTCGATCTAGATATGCCCCTCGAGGGCGATTTAATTATGACCACTCATAGTGACGTGCCCGGTGTCATTGGTAAGGTAGGCACGATTCTCGGAAACCGAGGGATAAATATTGCCAGAATGGGTGTGGGACGAGAGAGCAAGGGGGGCCGAGCTATAATGTTGATCATGGTCGACGAGCCAGTTCCAAGCGATGCTCTCAATGAGATAAGGAAGCTTGGTGAATTTCTTGAAGTGCGGTTCGTCGCGCTAAGCAAAATGAAACCCAAAGAGTACATGATCATTTAGCGGCGCGCATAGGAGGTCAGGGATAAAAAACTGTATTACCTCATCACTCTTTCCTCTATTCGATGAAGCTTACATCCATCATCGGCGCACGCCCACAGTTTATCAAAGTTGCTCCCCTTCACAGGGAGCTCAGCAAATGGCACGAGCACGTTTTAATCCATACAGGCCAGCATTATGATTATGAGATGAGCAAGGTATTTTTTGAAAAGCTCCAGATTCCGGAGCCGGATTATAATTTGGGTATAGGCTCCGGAAGTCATGGCGAGCAGACAGGCCGCATGCTCATTTCGATAGAGCAGGTATTGATGAAAGAAAAGCCAGATCTAGTGATCGTTTATGGTGATACGAATTCAACTTTGGCGGGTGCGCTTGCTGCGGCGAAACTAAACTTACCCATCGCCCATGTCGAAGCTGGATTGAGGTGTTACAATATGAAGGTCCCAGAGGAAATCAACAGAGTACTTACCGATCACATTTCCAGCATTTTCTTGTGTCCGAGCAGCATTGCGATTGAAAATCTCGCTCGCGAGGGCATTGAAAGGAATGTCCATCTAGTCGGGGATATCATGATTCAGTGTCTCATGGAAGTTGAAGATAAATTATCAAAAGAATATCTTGAGAAATTCGGCATATGCGATAGGGAATATGTGCTTGCGACGATACATCGTCAAGAAAACGCAGATGTAAAGACGAGACTTGAAGCTATACTTCTTGCTCTGAGAGAATGCGGAGACACAGTGGTTCTCCCTCTTCATCCGAGAACGGCGAAGTATGCTAAATTATTCGGACTTGATCATCTATTACAGACATCAGCAACATTCAGAATTCTTCAACCGCTTGATTTCATTACCTTCGCCTCACTCGAGAAACATGCTAAGGTAATAGTAACAGATTCTGGGGGTGTCCAGAAAGAAGCTCATTATTTTGGTGTACCATGTATCACAATTAGGAATGAGACTGAGTGGATTGAAACCGTTAAGGAAAAGTGGAACGTTCTAGTAGATGCTAACAAGGACAACATAATCTCGGCGATTCGTAATGCGAGGCCAGGAACATCGAAAATGACACGATATGGAGACACACACGTCGCCGAGCGCATTGCTCGTGCGATAAACATAAAGGTATAGCCATGAATCAATCACGAGCCAACATATCTTCAAATAAAATCCAAAGCGGAAAATTGCATTCTTTAATGTTAGATTGTGAATAATTGCAAGGTCATGCAATCTTTTCTTCAACGCTTCTAACTTTTTGAGTCATTGCGTCTTCTTTTCCTCTTCTGTCATCGATCTTGATTGTCGTGAGAACCCTATTACACATGCCCATGATCCTGATGTGACACTTCTTGATGACATCCATCACTTCATCGTAATCTCCCTCAAGAATTGTACACATTGGTGTTAATTGATACCTTATGCCGCTTTCTTTTACGATTTTAATGCACTCAGCTACATATCTGCTTAAGCTCTCACCTTTGCCAATAGGCACAATACTAAACTCCGCGATCATGATTATTTGTACAAAACGCAATATACAAAAGATTATTGGTATTTGATGAAATTAGCTAATATTACCTTAAATTAGATAAGATAGTTGGTTTTCAATTAAGAAGAATCCCAAAACCTTTAAATACCGTCCCTCCAAATTTCAACTCGTAACTTCTTAACAATAAGAAATTCTGATGATCTTCAGATGCGCGGAGTGAGCTGTCATGTCCAAGAATAATGGCAATAACGGTAGGTCATCAACATTTACCGTTGATGATTTGGCGAAGGCCATTAGAAACAGTATTGATAGAAATGGAATGCCAGATGAGCAGGCAAGGGCAATGGCCAGTCATATAATGAACTTCTTTGGATACAGTGAGAGGATCATTGACAACATCCTTGAGCCTGAGGATCGTGACGCCTTCTACATGTTGGAAGATACAGGGATATTAACCACAGAGCGCGAGGAAACAACGCTATATGATGGTAGGGAGTGGCGAATTCATTACTGGCTTTTCAGAAAGGAGAGAATTTTAGAATTACTTGAGATGAACGGCTCGAGTAAGCATTCCGATGCCGGTGCCGACTCTGTCTACGACGAAATTCCTGACGATGTCTGGCATAGAAACTGAATTGAATATTTTTATTTGACAAACCCTACTGATTGACTGTGATGTTTTTCAATTTCAATTAGCTCACCGAAAGAATATTGATTGAATGCAAACTTATTCAAGCAGATGGATCTGTTCCCGTACGTACCTCGAAAAGGTCAGCTGGAGATGGTCGAAGGCATTAGAAATGCTGTAAGGAATAGAGGTCATATTGTCATAGAATCTGGAACGGGAACGGGTAAGACTATTTGTGCGCTCGTTGGATGTCTCGAAGCATCTCTTGAAAAGAGCAACAAGGTGCTTTATCTTACTAGGACAAATGCACAGCAGCAGCAGGTACTCAAGGAGTTAAGAGAAATTAACAAACGACATCGCGTATTTGGTATAGGTATTCAAGGAAGACAGAGTACGTGTCCTTTGGTGAGGCGTGATCCAGATCTCAGATCAGGCACGCCTGAGGAACTTTCCAAGCTTTGCTCCGAAAAGAAAAGAAGGACTGTGGAAGAACTCGAGGGAGGTTGTAAGTTTTACGAAGCCACGATAGAAACACCGTTTGATGAGATCGAAAATTACGCTATGTCCGAAATACCAAGCGTTGAGGAATTTGTAGACTATTGCGATAGAAGAGGAATTTGTCCATATGAACTAATAAAAGAGTTGATCGTCAAGGCAACAGTAGTGACAGCTCCATACGCCTATTTTTTCGTTGGGTACATACGCGAAACTCTCCTCGATTGGATATCTCAACCGATTTCCGAATTAGTTGTAATCGTGGATGAGGCACACAATCTGCCGGACTATGGGAGAGATGTTAAAAGCATCCACTTGACGGAAAGGGGACTCCAGCTCGTACAAAGAGAAGCGGATGAGTTTGGCAATATCGATATCTTGGACGGGCTGAGTGTGCTTGATGTTGTGTCGGAAGTGGATCACGCATTACAAATGGCAGTCGATGAATACCTGCTTGATGAAGACGGACTTGTGCCCATGAGATTCTTGGAAGAGCATCTCATGCATGCCTTTACTTTGAATTCAAGAATGTTAGAATTGGCAAGTCGCCAGATGATGATTTATGGCGAGCTCATCAGGGAGAGAAAAAAAGAAGTTGGTCGGCTGCCAAGATCTTATATATATAACTTCGGAGCATTTTTGAATTTCTGGATGAATATTGATGAACAGTATTACATTAAGCTCATCGTGGGAGGTGAGGCCCCCTCATTTGAGGGATATTGCCTAGATCCTTCATTAGCCACTGCTCCCCTTCTTGATTGCGCGGCTTCTGTTCATATGTCAGGAACCCTTTCCCCACTTGTCGAATATAGAGATTCGATAGGTCTTCCTGTGGATACAACCTTGAAATCAATCCCCTCACCCTTTCCAAAGAAAAATAGGAAGATATTCTTCATCGATGATGTTACAACAAAATATGATGATGTTACAAGAGATCCGGAGATTATAGATAAGATGGGGGATTATTTAGTTAACATCTGTAATGCGGTAAAACGCAATACGGTAGTTTTTTTCCCATCATTCAGCCTAATGCAGCGCTTTCTTTCAAATGGAATTCTTCAAAGGATAAAAAGAAAGGTTCACATCGAATCGCGCGATATGAGCCAGACAGAACTGATGGAAACTGTGACCCGATTTAAGGAGGACGCAGCTCACGGCTCGATCCTTTTCGCTGTCGCTGGTGGAAGAATTAGTGAGGGTCTTGATTTTCCAGATCGCGAGTTAGAGCTTGCTCTCATCATCGGCATACCGTATCCAAAACCTACTGCAAGGCAAAGATCGTTACTTCATTACTACGAAATGAAGTTTGGTCGAGGTTGGGAGTACACGGTAAGGGCTCCTGCTTATAGGAGAATGCTCCAGGCAATAGGTCGGTTAATAAGAACAGAAAGAGACGTAGGTGCAGCTGTCATTCTAGACCGCAGAGCAAAGCAATTCTCTGACAGGGTCGAAGTTTTCCCTACTAAAGATGTTGTAGAGGATATTCTTCAGTTCTATGAAGAGCGAAAAAAGGGGGCAAATACATTGAAAGTGGAGCAAGAGAATGCGAAAAATTCATACATGGACGGCTGAATAACCGCCTATGGATCTCCTCAAAATAGCCTTCAGTGGGATCTGGCTGATGCTACCTGCCCTCATTCCAAACCCTGCAGCTGTGCTTTTCGGTGGCGGTCCCCCGATTGATTTCGGGAAGTGTATCGGAGGAAGGAGGATCTTAGGAGATGGAAAAACCTGGTTGGGCTTCATTGGGGGGGTTTGTGCCGGCATTTCTTTTGGGATTATTATGCTGTTGATAGCCTTTCAATTCGACCCTCATAATCTCTGGGGCTTCAAGTCTGTGCAAACCGGAATAGGTGTGGTATCATCACTTTCCGTCGGTTCATTACTTGGCGATATGGGTGGCTCATTCATAAAGCGCAGATTAGGCATTCCAAGAGGTGCAAAAGCACCAGGTCTTGATCAATACGATTTTCTGGTGGGATCAATCGTAGTCATTTTGATTTTTTATCCCGATTGGTTTATCAGCAACTTCGTTGCCGATGAGCATGTTTTGACGCTCATTACCCTGATCATAATTGTGCCAATACTCCACAAGATAGTGAATATTATAGGCTACAAAATTGGTAAGAAAAATGTCCCGTGGTGATATAATGGAAGAAATTAAGCGCGCATTAATGAAATGTGGAGCACTTTTGTTAGGGGAATTTACACTAGCATCAGGCAAGAAGAGCACCTATTACATTGACATCAAAAGGGCGATAACGGATCCTTCAATTCTCTCCATCATTGCTGATAAAATTGTGAATCTTATCAGCAAAAACGGGATAAGATTTGACAAGATTGCAGGTGTGGTAGTCGGATCAATTCCGCTCGCTGTTGCAGTATCCTTGAAAACTGGCATTCCATACGTAATGGTAAGGAAAGAAAGAAAGGATCACGGAACGGGAAAGATGATTGAAGGGATTGTTGAAAAGGGTGAGCGGATAATAATCATTGAAGACGTTGTGACTTCTGGAGTCTCTGCATCAGAAGCGGCTACGATACTGAGGAATGCTGGTGCGATCGTCGATTACGTGATCGCTATCGTAGACAGAGAAGAAGGAGCGAAAGATTTCTTGAAATCAATAAACATTGAACTGATCCCTCTTCTAAAATCAATGGATCTGTTAGGCTGATGATATGAAACTCGATATGGGATGCACGCGATGCCATCTTGCTCGTAATCGCCGTCAAATCGTCCCACCTGATGGTAATCCTGAATCTAGGGTTTGCCTGCTGGGAGAGGCACCTGGCAAGACTGAAGACATGTTGGGAAGGCCGTTTGTTGGGAGAGCCGGTAGGATGCTTGATACATTGATGGCTAAGGCAGGCTTATCGAGGCAAAAAGTATTCATTACAAATGTCGTGAAATGCAGACCACCAGCAAATCGCCGACCGAAAAGTGACGAAATGGAAGCTTGTTTTGTCTACCTAGCCGAAGAGCTCGAAGGCAAAGAACTCGTAGTGGCGCTGGGGAGGACGGCCTGCCTCGATCTGCTCGGAAGAGAAGTCAGGCTAATTGAGGAAGCGAATAGATTGTATGAGACGGATGTTTTGGGAAGGAAGATTCTGATTCTTCCAACATATCATCCTGCAGCTTGCCTATTTAATAAGGAAGCACGGGATGTGCTTTATAGAAGTCTTCGATTTGTGTGTGATTATCTAGAGGGCAAAGTGAACACACAGCACTAAAATGAACTCACACCCGTGAAAATTTCTTCTTAAAGAGGAACAAGAGATTTTCCCATCCATCCCGCCATGATGAAAGTTTGACTTTTCCTACCCGCCTCTTATAATGTATAGGATATTCGATTGTCTTTACCTTATTGAAAGCTTCGATTTTGATCTCTTCAGAAAAGGGCATCCCGTCACTTCTCAAAACAAAATTTTTTAGGCACTCCTTTCTAAAAACCCACATTCCACTTTGCGAGTCTTTGATTTTCATACCGAATAGGATGTTTAGAGTATTTGTGAGTATCCAGTTTCCGAACCGATGTTTGATGCTCATTGCTCCCTTTTCCATATTGGCAAAACGGTTTGTCGTGAGAAAATCAATGCTTGTACTTTCTAAAATCCTTACTAGTTCGGGAATTGCCTCAGCTGGGTATGTGCAATCAGCGTCTAAGGTGACAATAATATCACCCTTAGACATCTCAAATCCAGTTTTATAAGCTCGACCATAGCCTCGCCGTGGCTCGTCGATGATAACGGCGCCCTTTTCTTTTGCAATCTCACGTGTTCTATCCTTCGAATTAGTATCTACTACCAGTATCTCATATTCCATATGGGTTTTAATCATTGTAGCATGAATACTGTCGATCACTTTTCCAATTGATTGCTCCTCATTCATTGTTGGAATGATAATTGAGATTCTCAGCATGATCCCCAATGTTGATTGTCATAGTTGTTAAAAAATACGTTCCCCCTCTCACAATTTTCTCAAGAAAACCAATTTGAGTTTTTGCTAGTTATTTTGTCGCTTCACATAGGGTCCCCTGTCGCCAAATAACTTAAAGCCCACATATCCCAAGAGGGCACAAGTAAGTCTTAACAAAGACCAGGTGTTCACCTTTTGTTTAAACATCTTGATGGGATCATAAGAGCTCCAGAGCTTACCATGCTTTAGCGTCAGCTGTTTTCTGCCGACGCCATTCCAAAACGCTTGTTTAAAGAATTTGTAAATCGTTCCTTTCGTTCTATGATAAACTATGGCATTTGGATTATATTTTATTGAAAAGCCTGCTTCGACCGCTCTGTAATTTAGATCTATGTCCTCTGCTGTTATGAACCAAGGATCAAATCCTCCGACCTTTTCAAGAACTTCCCTGCGGAATGCCATGTTGCAACTAGGATACGAAACATCGAATCCCTTGTGATACAACTCAACGCGTTCCAAATCCTCCCATGCTTCAGGCCCTAAATTGATTGTTCTACCGGCAACGATATCCGCTCCTTCTGCAATAGTCTTTCGGAGTTCCTTCGCCCAGAATGGGTTAACGATGCAGTCACCGCCAGTGAACGCTATAATATTCCCTGTTGCTTTCGAAATTCCGTAGTTTGTGCTTTCGCCTCGAGTGCCGGGTTTTACATACATTTTGACAAATTGGTATCTCTGAGCGTAAGCCTTCACGATCTCTCTTGTTCTATCTTTGCTACCTGCGTCGACGACGATGATTTCAATAGGCATCTCCTGAACTACGAGGCTATCAAGAAGATCGGAAATATTTCTCTCCTCGTTCATTATGTTGAGAACAACACTAATAAGCATCTTGCACTGGATAAGTATTCCGAAGCTTATCACTATTTCGATAGGTCCTTGTAACTTCTATTATGGATCCTCTCCGCTGGAAATCAAATATGAGAAAATTACGCATGCATAAGGTATTAATGCCCTGAAAGCGTTGCTTGTTGAAAATGAAACTTTTAGCCAGATACTATTCAATTGAGGATTGCACGATTGGCGAAGGAACGATCATCAGAAACTTCGTCAACCTCTATGGTTGCAGTATCGGACGTGATTGCAAGATCGCAGCGTTTGTAGAAATTCAGCGAGGCGTGAAGATTGGCAACAGATGTAAGATTGAAGCCTATTCTTTTATTCCATCCGGTGTGACGATAGAGGATGAGGTCTTTGTTGGTCCCCATGTTGTCTTCACTAATGACATTTATCCAAGAGCTGTCGGAGATTGGACGGTGGTCCCCACTCTAGTGAAGCGTGGCGCTTCCATAGGTGCAGGGGCGGTTGTGATCTGCGGTGTGACCATCGGCGAGAATGCAATGATTGGCGCTGGGTCAGTGGTCACGCGAGATGTGCCGCCAAATACGCTCGTCGTGGGCAATCCCGCCAAGGTCGTTAGGAAATTTGAAAACTCGCTTAAAAGGTGAAAATAGCATGAATAGAATTCCACTCAGCAAACCGCTCATCACAGATGAAATGATAGATGCTGCCTCTAACGCACTGAGGAATGAGAGGCTCGTACTCGGTGAAAGCGTGTACAAGTTCGAAGAGCAATTCGCTAAGTATATTGGAACAGATTGTGCCGTTGCTGTTTCTTCGGGCACCGCTGCTCTCGTCCTTGCACTGATGGGGCTCAATGTCCGAGGAAAGGAGATAATTACAACTCCTCTTTCATTTATTGCTACGGCAAATTCGATAGTCTATTCTGAAGGGATTCCGGTGTTTGCAGATGTGGACGAAGGGACGTACTGCATTGATCCGGCTCAGGTAATTGGAAGAATCTCTGAGAAGACCTGCGGAATTCTTCCAGTACACCTTTACGGATATCCATGTCCTATGGATGACATCAAAGATATCGCGAGAAGAAAAGGTCTTGTCATTGTCGAAGATGCTGCGCAAGCTCATGGCGCTATTTACAAAGGAAGGAGAATTGGCTCATTCGGCGAGGCAGGATGCTTTTCTTTCTATCCTACGAAGAATCTAACTGTTGCGGGAGATGGAGGAATGGTCACAACGAATGACAGCGTGCTCGCATCGAAATTGAGGAAACTGAGGGATTGTGGGCGAGCATCGCGATATCTTCATGATGTCTTTGGCTTCACTGCAAGACTTAACACAGTTAATGCCGCAATAGGCCTCGTCCAATTGAAACATATTGAAGAATGGAACGAACGAAGGAGATCGATAGCGAAACGCTATGTTTCCAAGCTGGGGAACATTGAAGAAATAAAGCTTCCTCCCATGGGCTCAGCTGATATTCGTCCAGTCTTTCATTTGTTTGTCATTCGTTGTCAAAAAAGAAACGAATTAGCACAATATCTGGAAGCCAATGGCATTGAGTGTGGCATTCATTATCCAATACCGATACATCTCCAGCCCATCTATCGTAGCACTTATAATTACCAAGAGGGGAGTTTTTCAATGAGCGAGAGAATTTCAAGGGAAGTCCTTTCTCTGCCGATGTATCCTGCTCTAACTTCACACGAAGTCGATTACATATGTGAGAAAATCGCTGACTTTTATGGGGGAACCGTGAGATGAGAAGATTTGATATCGGAGTGATTGGCGTTGGGTATTGGGGGCGAAAGATTGTCGATGAATATGGAGGAATACCAGGAGTTAAGGTGCGAGGGGTTGCGGATATTGATGAGAAGAATCTCGAGTATTGCAAAGAAAGGTATGGGATTGAAATTTTAACCCCAGATTATCACGAATTGCTTGAGGACGAATCGATCATAGCGGTGAATGTATGCGTGCCCAACAGCCTTCACTACCAAGTATGCAGGGATGCGCTGAATGCTGGAAAGCACGTGCTTGTTGAAAAACCGATGACCCTAAGATCAGATGAGGGAAAGGAATTGGTGGAAATTGCCCGGAAAAAGAATCTTACCCTCTCTGTTGGTCATATCTATCGCTTCAATAATGCCCTTGCTGAAGTGAGAAGATTAATTCGAGAGAGATTCTTTGGGCGACTTTTCTTGATGAATCTATATTGGGTCAATTTAGAGCCACCTTATCCTGATAGGGATGTGATTGTGGACCTAGCGCCTCATTATTTCGATATCATCAATTTTTTAACCGATATATGGCCAGCTAGAATAAGTTGTACGGCACGACCATTTAGGCGCAAGCAACTGGAAGAAACAGCATACATCATTTCTGAATTGCCGACAGGCGAATTAGCAACAGCAATTCTTAGTTGGCTCGCACCTAGGAAGACAAGACAGATAGAGATTGTTGGGGAAAGAAGATGCTGCGTTATTGATGCAGTCGCTCAAGAAGTGACTGTTTATGAAAGCGGGTATTTGTATAAACTTGGAATTGAAAGAAACAATACTATTCAAACGGAACTTCTTCATTTTATCAAGTCGATAGGCGATCCCTTAACCGAAACGATGAACAGCGGTCTCATTGGCGTGCGAACTGTTGAAATGATTGAAAAAGCAAAGCTTTCGATGACTGAAGGGAGAACTGTTGATACGGATATCCAACGTTAGAGCAGCCAAGCGACGAAGGGTTCTGATGCTGCTATCAAATGAATACAGGCCAGATCCAAGAGTGGAAAAGGAAGCATATGCCCTCGCTGATGAAGGATTTCATGTAGAGATTCTTTGTTGGGATAGAGCACATACAAGATTGTCGAAAGAATTTCGTGAGAAAATTGAAATCGTTAGGATTACAACATTGGATATCAGAGACAAAGTTTCTTTCTTGGTCAATGTACCCTTTTTCATGATCAAGATGATTCTTAGAGCGCTAGCCACGGAGCATGATGTAGTTCACGCTCATGATTTGGACACCTTGATTCAAGGAATTTTTATATCAAAAATCAAGAGAACCTTGCTTGTCTATGACGCCCATGAACACTACGCAAGTATGGTGTCAGAGGATGTTCCAGTTATCATATCTCGCGCACTTAATTCACTTGAGAAAATTCTTGTCAGGAGGATTGATGCACTGATAGTTGCCAATGACAGAATTGGCGAATTGATCGATTCAAATTTGCGCTCGAAACCAACGGTTATCATGAACTGCGTTGAGATTGATCAAGGAGATGGATCCTTAGGCCTTCGATCAAATGACGGCGTGAAATATCCTGATGACATTGTAATTTTCTATGGTGGAAGTCTAGAGCCTTCGAGATACCTTTTGGAAGTAGCCGAAGTGGTAATGAAATTAGAGGGTTTTATTTTCAAAATTGCAGGATCTGGTCGATTAGCTGATCAATTAAGAAAATTTTCTGAAGCATCAAAAAAAATCCAATTTCTGGGATTTCTAAAACGCGACGAGCTGTTGCAGCATTTGAAAAAGTCTAGCATTGCTCTATGCCTCGCAGATCCCTCAAACGCAAACAACAAAATCGGTACTCCTAATAGATTATTCGAGGCAATGGCATTTGGCATCCCAGTAATTGCATCAAAAGGTACATTTGCGGGTGAAATTGTCGAAGAGAATCGTTGTGGTCTAGTGATTGAGTGGTCGGAAGAAAATTTCTTGGAAGCGATAGAAGCGCTAAGGGATATTCAACTGCGGCAAGAGCTGGGTAAAAACGGTCGTTTGGCTGTTGAAAGAGAGTATAGCTGGAACATCATGAAGAAGCGATTAATCGATTTGTACAATTCTTTGTTGTGAATTCTACTGCTATCAGGACAAATCATCGCTTACGAAATTCTGATTTGATGTAGTCTTTCATCTCTTTTGGGTTGATGAGATCTCGGAAATATTTGATATCCTCTCGCCTTAATTCACCCAGTCCAAAGAGGATGAAGGAGAAAATGCAAAAGGCGACGAGACCGTATCCTACAAGATCGTACCATCGCTGTAATTTCCACAAGAAGCTTATACCATAAAGTACAGCGCCTAGTATTGCACCTCCAGTAATGTGCAGTAAAATCCGAAGGTTCGAGCGCGTACCAGTCAATTTCTTTACGACAAATCTAGTACCGACAAGCACCCCACCAGTTGCACATGCGTTCGCTACTGCGGCACCCGTCGCACCAAGACCTAACATTCTTATGTCGCCAATCTGCGAGGGGACAAGAATGAGAAGAAGCGTGATATTCGTTATTAAGGACGCAAGTACGAGTTTTGCGGTAATATCTGGCCGATCAACAGCATTTATCTGACTTGCGTAAACCCCATTTAAGAGTCCTAGATACATTGAGATGGAAAGGAATCTCAGCGGACCGCTGGCGCTTACAAACTTCTCGGCAAAAAGGATAAGGGCGATTTCCGTTGGAAACATGCATACGACGACAACTATGGGGGTTGCTATCATTGAAATATACCTCTCTGCCATCCTCGTCTTTTCCCTTACTTCCCACAGATTTCCCTTTCGATGCAGGCTCGAAAATGTCGGGAACGTTATTGTAGAAACGGCTGTGCCTATAACGCTGAATAAGTTCAGAGTGGACTGGCTAGCCGAATAAAATCCCACCTCTGAATTTGTCCAAAACATACCAATCAATAGCTTATCGGCGTTGACAGATATTGCACTAAATATGGATATCATTGCTATTGGGAATGCGAATTTTAGATATGACCAAAAGAGTCCTGGTTGCTGAAACGTGTATTTCCCACGTGAAAGTATAAAAAGACTGATCACCGCAACGGCTAGTCCACCAAGCACGTATGCATACGCGAGGTAATTAACATCGAGTTTGTTTATCGATATGATCGCTATGAGCGGTATTCTAACAAGGGGGTCTGCAATCACAGATAATTGGGTCTTTGCAGTCTCGACGCGTGCGTCGAAAGTAGCCGTTGCTATCGATGCCAGATCGTAGAAAACCACATATAGCAGAAATAGGAGAATGAGCTCAAATTGTGTATTAGAAAATCTTGTCTCTGAAATAAAGGACCAAATAATCATTGCCAGGAGAATGACGAGTATCATTATACTGATCAACACGCTTTTTACGACAAGGAAGGTGCTGAGGCACTCATTTATGTTCTTGCCTTCCGAGATGCGTTTGATATGTGCAGCGTTGAAACCAAGATCCGTTATAGAATTAAAAGTATTAATGAATGAAAGTGTCCAAGCAATACTACCATAGACATCGGCAGTGTAATACCTTGTCATAAAGTACAGGCCGATAAATGCCAGCCCGGCTGAAGCGAAGCGAGATATTACTATCAAAAGAGACTTGCGACCGATCAAGTTATCAATTGACGGGGATAATTTTAGTCTCTATTTAACATTGTTCTATGAATAGTGGCTCGGTGCAAATCTGCGCAATTCAACGATCCGGGATGATCGATCCAAGGCTCTCCAGATTTTGCATCAATATTAAGGAGCCCTGCCTCGACCAGAGGAATCATCCTTTTCCTTTCTTGCACGGCCTCTTGACACAAGTGTTTTCTTGTCTCTCAATTCAACCTTTCATCATTAATTATGAGCGCATGCCAATTATATGCTTCCTGAGGGCATCTCCTCTGCCAAGAAGGAAAATATTCTAGCACGTTTCTTGGTGTATATTCAAGTGACACCTATAATCACAGCGATCGCGACGATGATCAAAATGAAGGAGGAAATACCAGCATATTTTAGATCTCTTTCTAGGACAAAAACAAACAATGCGGTTAGGATTCTCATCAATGGAGTCGCTATCAAGATTAAAATGCCAAGTGTAATTACGGCGACTGGGTTACCTTGAGCAATCTCTGATGGAATCTGATCAATTGGAATAATGACATTGGACCATGAAGCTGGCGATATAGAAAGAGCAAGAAGGCCCACGATGAGTAGAGATGTGCTCGTTATAATTCCGCCCATGAGAATGTACCTAACGGCCGTATTCAATCGATCTCTTTCGTCCAAAGTCTCACCCTATCACCAATACGCCGGTCCCCCTAAGGAACATAAGAATCGCGATAAACATCATAACGATCGCAAAGAATTTCCTTATACCAGCCCCGGTCAAAAGATGTGTGATTCGAGAACCTATCGTTGCACCAAAAAACACCCCAACGGCGACAATTCCGGTCAAAACTGGTGATAAATAACCATATCCAAAGTATATAATCGCACCAGAAAGTGCCGTAACGCCGATCATGAAATTACTCGTGGCTGTGGCGACCTTCATAGGGACATTCATCCACGAGTTCATAACCGGAACTTTCACCAAGCCACCACCAACTCCGAGAAGTCCTGACATTATTCCAGCACCCGTACTCGCAGCGAGACCGCGGTCGAGATTTTCGACTTCGTAGCTAATCTCTTGATTCAATTTCTTATCTAGATAATTGCCTTTTATCCTGAGCAATTTTTTTTGAGACTTCATCACTTTGGCAGATAGGCGTTCCGGTCTGCGTACCATGTAAACAGCGCCGTAAATCAGAAAAATTCCGAATCCGATAGCTAACAAACTTTGATCAGTATATACTGCGATAAGCGCACCGATAATGGAGCCTGTGGTCGTTGCTGTTTCAAGCACCATTCCAAGTCTTATATTGACCATCTTTTCGTGCACGTAGTGTGTAGCAGCTCCCGTCGATGTTGCAATCACACCGACTAAGCTTGCTCCAATCGCAACTTGCATTTCATAGCCAAATATTAGTGTGAGGGCGGGAATGATAATGATTCCACCCCCGAGCCCTAACAATGATCCAATTAGGCCAGCAATAAGCGAAAAAATCAACAAGCCAATGAGTACTGATATGTCCATTTGATATCGCCGGTAGATATAAATTTTAAAGGAAACTGCATTGCGGCCTTAAGAATTATTCTCTCGCTATGCCTTCTTTTTTTGCATCTCGAAAAAAGGATGTTTTTCTTGAGGAACGTGCGTGGGGGTACATGTATTTTATAATCGATCATAATTCGCTATTTTGAATGGCGCTACTTCTTCTTCGTTATGCCGAGATCGGACTCAAGAGTGACTCTGTCCGAAGACTTTTTGAGAGAATTCTCATCAATAATATTCTTGATTACTTTTCGAAACAAGGAATTGAATGTCTTATCAGCGGAGAAAGAGGGAGGATCTTTCTAGAAACAGACGATGCATCACGCGCAATCGAGTGCTTGAAACACACATTTGGAGTGGCATCCATAAGCACGGTAAGTGTGTGCAATAGCGACATCAATGCGATGAAAGTTTTTGTCACTGAATATTTTGCTCGTAGGCTTTTTTTAGGCGCAAAATTTGCCCTTCGCGTGAGAAGAACAGGATCGCATAATTTTACGAGCATGGAAGTTGCGAAGGAGCTCGGTGCAACCATACTGGCAGCAAATGCAGAAAAGGGCATCCGAGTGGATTTATCGCATCCCGACATCGAAATATTCATAGAGATTAGGGGACCAAGGGCGTATTTTTTTGTCGATAAAATACAAGGTCCCGGTGGTCTTCCATTGGGCTCTCAGGGAAGGGTGCTGTCAATAGTCGAAAATGAACATGATATCCTAGCAACATGGCTTATGATGAAAAGAGGCTGCCGTGCAATCGTCGTCAGTAATTCTAACGAACTCATCGACAAGCTCAGGTCTTGGGATCCCAATTTGAAGGCAGTGCCTCCGAAAGACATTGAATGTTTGATCCAGGAGTTTAAGGCGCTAGCTGTCGTATTTGGCTACAGATCCCAGGACATGGAGAAGATAAAATCTGTGAAGATTTCCGTTCCTGCCTTCTTTCCGTTAGTTGGACTTGATGATGAGGAAGTGAGTCGAAAGCTCTCAGATATAGTTACCTGAGGTTACTTGCCCTTTCTGTCGTGAGCACCGATCGACGGTCTTACCTTCTCGGCCCCTCGACCTTTGTTGCGGAGCCCCCTCCCCTTCTTCCCAGCAGAAGTTAAACCGCGATTTGCCCGGCCCTTGTGCACAGGATCGCATATCCAGTTGATCTTCGGATCATTCATTATTACGGGGTGATGAGGATCGACCATGATAATCTCGAACCATTCATGCTTGCCATCACTTCCAACCCAGTATGAGTTTAGAACTTCTAAATTAGGATATTTTTTCGCTGCCCTCTCCTCTGCTATTCTCTGCAAGCTCTTACCAGCTGTAATCTTTACAATTCCTCTTCGCTTGGCCCTTCTTCCTTTTCTTATTTTTCTCTTCTGAAGGGTTCCTTTTCTTACTCTGCCTCTAACCAGAACAAACCCTTGTTTAGCCTTATATCCAAGTTTTCTTGCTCTATCTAATCGGGTGGGATAATCAATCCTGCAGAAATTCTCTTCTCTCCGCCACTGGATTAATCTTTCATACTGAAGCTCTTTGACAAACGAATTGCCAGGGTCATTCCACGCTTCAGCGATGTAATGGTAAATGTTCTTTCCAGAAACGAATTTCTCCTCACTTGCTTCTTCCTCGCTAGATTCTTTTTTGAAATCTTCTGGGTTCTTGACCATTCAATCACCTGCCGAGTTCAACGGCGTTTATGGATTCGCCCCAAGGGCACATCTCCAGCGCGAACCAGATCGCGCGACTTGTGGTCGCAGAAGAAATTGCAGTATATAAATTTTGTTTATCAAGCGGTATTCTGATTTCGTGGATCAATATTGTTTGGTGCCTTATGTTCACATTCTGTCAAAATTGCGCCATTTCACATAAAATCCTCAAGACTGAGCTTCTTCTGAGTTTTTCTTGCAGATTGCATGGCATTCTTTCTGCTTTTTTCTTCGCCAAAAGAATGATCAAATAGTGTGAACTGTTGAGAACCAAGCATCAAACTCTGCTCATCCCATCCAAACACTTCTGTTGCACGTGCAACTGTTTGTGCAAGTCTCTCGGCGTAATATCTCCAGTCAGGAGTCGCATTAAATCTCTTCCCGCTGATAAAGGGCTCAACTGTCTGAGGGGTCCTTCGGGAATCAGTGACGATCCATGAGACTTTCATTCCTGGCACAAATTCATAACCCATTGCCATGAGTTTTCGGGCTGTTTGAACAGTTGCCTGACTATCTGGATCTTTGTACTGATTAAACGCCTTACATGATCTCGAAATGACGAGTTTTTCGACCGCCACTCTCCCTGCGAGCGTGTCGGCTACTGCTTGCCTTGCAACTCTAACGGCATCCTCTGTTTTGCCATCTAGTATTTTTTCAAATACCTGCATGAGCACCTCGCTTTGAAGATCAAAAGAATCCGTTCTTCTCACTTCGTACCCTCGGATGAGAATTTCCTGGGATGGCCATATTACTCTACCTACGTATCTCTTTTTTTTGCCGTGAGTAAATAAAGGTTCAACGATTTTCTCGAATTCAAGTGATCTGCCTTCACCAGAAAATCTTGTGGCTATCTCATAGCCAAATCTCTTTGTATCTTCTAAATTCTCATATGGTGATTGAATAAAGATCGAGTCCGTATCTGAATAGATAACTTTGTATCCTTCGTTCTCAAGCTCCGCAATAATCCCTTTTATAGTTTCGCGGGCGAAAGCCGTAATTGATCCGCCAATCTTTCTGTCGGTGAATCGATAGAATGACGAGGCGAAGACACCGTAAAATGCGTTCATGAGAACCTTAATCGCTCCTTGCAATCCATCATAATATCTGTATTCATCGGGACTTCCAGCTTCTTTCATTTTCTTCTTAATCTCGTCTCTATCCTTCATCAACTTTGTCAAAATCCGAGGAAGCAAACCTTCCTTCTGTTTCTTGCTCAAAAAACGAACGCCCGTTGGGCTAACAATTTCGCCCTTCTCATTGAGCGTTGTGAAACATATATTTTTTGAAATGATCAGAGATGGATACATTGATTTGAAATCAAGTATGCAGACCCAGTGATATATTCCAGGCTCAATGGTATGAACGTAACCTCCTTCAATGGTGTCCTCCTCTTCAGAGCTTCCTGTAAGTGGAACTGCTATAGGTGGTATTTCTCTGTCCGCAGCTCTGATCAGAATGGAATCAATGAGTTGCGATGCCCCTGAATTGAGAACATCATCAATAGGAAGTCTCGAAACTGCTGCAAGATCCATATTTTTCCTCAGTATATCGACGCTCTCAAGCACGCGTAGCGAAAGTTCTGCATCTTTCAGGCAGTACCTCAGGACTTTTTCCCTATCGATTACCCATTCTTCGTCTATTTTTGTCGGATCAACATCGATCTTCTCTTCTCCAAGAAGAAGCTTTGCTACATGGTTCAGTGTTTCCTGCTTTGGTCTCAATTGTATTTTTGCGGCCCACCATGCATCTGCTATAAGTCTTCCTGTAAGTCGCCAGAAGTGATTCATGATTTGTCGCGGATTGCTCAGATCCCTTCCCCAACGCAGTTCTGTAATCCCGAGCACTTTGCCTCTCTCAATAAGTATCGGGATATCATAGCCATCAATGTTGTATCCCGTTATCACATCAGGATCCTCTTCTTGTATGACCCGTGAAAATGCTTCTATAATCTCTTTTTCCCCGCCAATCAAAGGCTTACCATTCCTGATTTTGCCACAATCTTTTATGGCGTAACAAATGGTGTAGATGTGGTTATCTTTTACACTGTTTTCAACATCGAAAGCGAGTATTTTGAGTTCAGGATTGAAAGGGGGTATTTCCTCAAAATGTGGTCGATTATTGATTTTCTCCATGTCCACAACAATGTCTGTAGTGTATCCTTCCGTAGCGCACCTCTTACCATAAATACGAAGGCATGAAGGGATGTCAAAATCGTAAATAAACCGGTGGTGAAAGGGAATGTCGGCGGCAAACACCTCAAGTCCATGGCGTTTCATTCGGGACCTGTATTCTGGAACTATCCACGGAAATTTTAGGACGATTTTCGCAGCTTTGTGTGTAGCGCTCTTATGGAAGAGCTCAATTTCTTGGATGTACACAATATTCTGATCATCCTTGAGGATTTCAACGACTGACTCTTTTGAACTTAATACATGGAAGTATGGAAGGAAGCCGCTGTACCTGATTGCGATCGACTCACCTTCTTTCGTCTTTCCATACATTTCTATTGTGATTGTATCATCAGCATTTCTTCGATATGACGCTGTCAGAAGCCTAACATCCCAGCTTTCCACGGAAATCACTTTCGTGCAACAATAGTAATAACATCACCATCTTGTAATATATAATCCTGACCGACAACTCGATGGCTTCTCGCATTGATGGCCTTTACAAAGTTCTCTCCAAGGTCCGTGTGTACCTTGTAAGCAAGATCTCTTGCGGTACTCCCTCTCCTTACAAGGTACGCGTCTGGGAGTACATTGCCATCATGATCAGTCAATTTGTTATCATCTTCTACAGGGTAAACTACAATCATATTGAGTAATTCAAACACCGCCTTTTCCAAACACAGTTGAACACCAGTCCCCTCACCGCACTTCTTCATCACTTTTGCGAAGTATTCGAGTGCTCTTTTCTGATTGCTTGTAAGTTTTTGTGGATCCATGATAGCAAATTCTCTATCACCAGGAACATAATGCACCAGTCCAGCCTTCGCTGCACGTTTTAGTCCTAACTCGGATTCAGCGCACACTGGTATGCTCATGTACTCTTCAAGACTCATGAGGCGCCTTAGTGTACCTTCATCGGCAATATCGGCTTTATTCAAGGCGATGATCATTGGCTTACTCCGTCGTCTTATTGCTTCTGCGAGTCTCAAGAGCTCTCCGTCTTGCCACTGCATTGGGTTATCAGGAAGTCCTGCATCCTTTACGGCGAAAATCACGTCCTGCTCCGAAACACCGAGACCAGTAAGCCGCTCATGTAGCGCTTTCTCGATCTTCGCTCCTTCGAGATATGATTGCCTTGCCAGTCTAGAAAAGCCTTTCTCGATTATACCTTTGATCCAGTATGCGATTTCTCGCTCAAGGAATTTGATATCCAGGAGGGGATCACGGGATCCTGTTGGTATTTTATTCCCCTCCTCATCAGTTCCACCACTCGCATCAACTACATGAATCAAGACAGAAGCCTGCCTGAGATCATCAAGGAACTTATTACCTAATCCCCTACCCTGCCATGCATCTGGAACTAGTCCAGCCACATCGAGAAGCTCCACTGGTACAAGTCTCGTCCCGCTTTCACATGCAGAATTACGGGGATTACATTTTACCCCAAATTCTGAATGAGGGCATCTAGTGCGAATGTAAGCCACTCCTCTATTTGGCTTTATGGTGGTGAATGGGTAATCCGCTATTTCTACGGTAGCCAGGGTTGCGGCAGAGAAGAAAGTCGACTTACCCACATTGGGCTTGCCGACAATTCCGATTTGCATATAATCAATTACATATAGCAAGCTATGTAAAAATTATTATCCTTTTGAATTTGAAGTTCCTAATCTTCTGCTTCAACTACAATTTCTCATACTCATGTACTTGATCCAGCTAACAATTCATTATCAATGATGTGGTTAGGAAGTGGATGGCAGATAGAAATACCCCGCGAGAAGTTTGTAGCAACCATTTCAATTTTGTACAACTGGAATTTTGACCTTCTTCGAATGTGAAAGGTGCGAAGCATAAGAGCCACGTTAGAAAATTATAAATAGTATGAACCCAAGAAATACTAATTAGAGAGGCAGCGCAGAGTATTTGAACCGGAAACCGAAAACACATCTTGCATTTCCTGCAACTTATGAATCATTTTTCCCTGCGCGTTCTATCACCATCGTATCGGTGATCAAAATGGTGGAACATGCATTAGATCAGGTGACTGAAGCAGATGGAGATATGTCAAACGCTAATGTCATGAGTGCAGAAAGGCGACCCTATTTCCACATTAGACATCATTTGCGAATATCTGAACTTTTTGATATAGATCCAGAATTTTACTTTCAATTGAAAAGCAGTAGAAATCTCGAGGAAGCTCGAGAAAGAATCATGTGTCTTCTTGAGCAACGAGAGCGATGTTTTCACGATGGAAAGATCATCGCAGAATCATTAGAACGCGTAACTGCAATAAGTTGTGTGCGGGTTCTTAAGAATTTCATGTCAAAAAGAAATGAGGAAGTAGCTGGTTGTAGCACTCTGAAAATTCTATATAATCTGGTAAAAAAGTACGAAATGGTTCCACCTGCGTTTCGCGCCCTGTTTCTCGACGTTCTGCACATCGTAAAAGGTTCAATAGGAAAATCATGTATATACAAAGAAGAAGCGCCACCATTTCTAGAATATGAAGAACTTGAGGCGGCAAGGATCAGATCAGATTATCTCGATGGGTTGGCAAATAGATGTTACGCCAAGATCGACTCTTATCCTCATGGTCTGAATAAGGAAGTTATACAAAGGAGGGAGTCAAATAAAAGAAGGATATTGGACGTGCTAGGAGGAGATGATGGAGATTGGAATGACTATCGGTGGCATTTGAGGAATCTGGTCAGAGATGAGGAAACGCTCTCTAAGATAATCGATCTAACTCCATCGGAGAGATTGGCAGTTCGGTTGGCCGTTGAGAACGGTATTCCATTTGGCATTACCCCGTATTATCTCTCATTGATGGACAAAGATGCGAGTCGCAAAAATGACCATGCAGTTCGTGCACAGGTAATCCCATCACTTAATTATGTAGAATCGATGATTGCTTTCAAAGATAAGCGAAAAGTTGTTTTTGATTTCATGAGAGAAAGACAAACATCGCCGATTTCTCTAATAACAAGGCGGTATCCAATGATCGCAATTTTCAAACCTTATAATGCTTGTGCTCAGGTGTGCGTGTATTGTCAACGAAATTGGGAAATCGACGGTGTCCTGAATCCTCTTGCACTGGCAACGAGAAAGCAGGTAGAAGACGCTTTGAAATGGTTTGAAGAACATCCGATGATTGTGGAAGTCCTCATAACTGGTGGAGATCCCGCATTGCTTTCTGACGAAACTCAGCGTGAATTCCTTGAACGATTCTCATGCATGCCTCACATCCAGAGAATAAGAATTGGTACGAGGCTGCCTGTAGTGTTGCCGATGCGTTTTGCAGATTCTTACATCGATCTTCTTGAAAGCATTCACAAACCCCCAGAGCTTGAGCTTTGTATAGTGACACATTTTGAACATCCATACGAAGTTACCCCAGAGGCAACTAAAGCCGTGCAGGCGTTGAGGAAGAAGGGTATAATGGTATACAATCAACAAGTGTTCACATTTGAAAACTGCCGGCGATTCGAGACGGTATCGCTAAGGATACTGCTGAAACGGATTGGAGTAGATCCTTATTACACTTTCAATACAAAGGGGAAAGAGGAAACGAGTTGGTTTAGGGTTCCGATAGCGCGCATTCTTCAGGAGGCAAAAGAAGAAGCACGCCTCATTCCTGGTCTTTGTAGAACTGATGAACCCGTCTTCAATATTCCAGCTTTGGGAAAAAATCATCTCAGGGCTTGGCAGGATCACGATCTAATAATGATTACGCCCGAGGGAGAAAGAGTCTATGAATTTCATCCTTGGGAAAAGAACATAGCTTTGGCGCCGACCTATGTCTACAAGGATGTTCCTATAGCGGATTTTCTCGACAGACTTGCTTCTAGAGGAGAAAACATCGAGGAATACAAAAGTATATGGTACTACTTCTGATCGCTTTAGCCTGATACTGAAATAAGCCATGTCAACTGTCCCTCAATAATAAAGTGGAACTCATAGCAATGACTTGTTTCAGAACGGCTGAGAATTTACCTGAAACATCTTGCTTCATTATTCTTGCACAACGGCAAGATGGTTCATGAGATCTTTTCGTGACACGATTCCCACTAATTTTCCATCATCGTCGACCACTGGTAGACTTCTAAGCTTGAATTCAACCATGAAATCTATCGCTTTCCTAAGATCATCACGCGGATGAAGTGTGATTACACCGCGTCTCATGATTTCGCCGACCTTCTCAGCAAACAATTTGAGAAAATTCGTTTTCGATGAACTAAAGCCAGGTGAAAAGGTTTTTAAAAGATCAAGCTTAGTCACGATGCCAACAAGATATCCATCGTGCACAACGGGGAAACTGTTGTAATCATACTTGTCAAACAATTGTTTCAATTCTTTAATCGATGTCTCTTCTTCAACTGCGATCACATTACGCGTCATTATCTCTTCAATCTTCATGTTTTTGATAGTCTTTGCAGCTTTCATTTCTATCTCCTGATGACTAAGAACACAAGCTAATAATAAAATTCGCGTCTTTCATGAATCACCTCCTATGCCATTTTGCAAAGGGTAAAATACGCGTTTTGGCATTAATTGAAAGTGATTCCAACTATTCCGGAATTTGTCACACGCTTTCGTAATCTTATTAACCACATGTGAATGGGAGATGACTCAGAAAGAAAAAGCAAATCGTCGAACAAGAGATCGTAGGCACGAGTGGAAACAAGGTTATGTTTTCACTGATGAGGGACAAGAACAAGTTGCGTGGCACTCCTTGTCGAGCAAAGATGTTATTGAAAGATTGAAAACCGATTTGAATGGGCTTACTCCAGAAGAGTGTCAGAAGCGTCTAGAGTTATTTGGACCGAATGAATTGCCAACGAGAAAACCTCCTTCAGTCATTGAAATCTTCACTCGTCAATTTCTCAGCCCTTTAATCTATGTTCTAATTGCAGCGGCGATAGTTTCGCTTGTTCTTGACGAGTTTCTCGATGCCTTATTCATTTTTATTGTTGTGATGATAAATGCAGTCATAGGCACGATCCAGGAAATGAAAGCCGAAAAAAGCGCCGAACGATTGCACCAATTGCTCAAAACAAGCGCTAGGGTAAGAAGGGGCGGCAAGGAACTGATCATCTCCGCTGATAATCTGGTCCCCGGTGATGTGATCTTATTAGAGGCGGGTAATAAGGTTCCCGCGGACGTGCGCCTATTAACTGCAACAAATTTTGCCGTAGATGAATCGCTTCTCACGGGAGAGTCTCTTCCAGTGAGTAAAATCACTGAAACTCTTCCTGAAGATACGGTTGTCAGTGATAGGAAGAACATGGCATATGCCGGCACAACCGTTAGCAGCGGAATCGCTGCCGGCATCGTTGTCGAAACAGGACTACGCACAGAGATCGGCAAAATTGCCGAGGTTGTCAGCTTTACTGAATCTGAAAAACCGCCATTAATGCAGCGTCTTGAGCGATTTTCAAAGCAAATAACCTATATTATTTTATTGGCGTCGTTTCTGCTTGCATCGATTGCGTTTATCAAGGGAATGCCGCTCGATGAAGTTTTTTTCTTTGCTGTGGCACTTGCAGTATCTGCTATTCCAGAGGGACTTCCGGTTGCGGTAACAGTCGCCCTCGTCGTACGCATAGCAAGAATGTCAAATAGAAACGTTCTGGTGAGGAGGCTCGCTGCAGTAGAGTCGCTTGGCAGTTGCACATGCATTGCGAGTGATAAGACTGGAACGCTGACCGTGAATAGACAGACGGTAAGACACATTTACTTATCAACGGGATCAGAATTTGGTGTGAAAGGAGAAGGATACTCAGGTGATGGCGAAATTGTACCGTCCAATAAAGATACGCCAATGACTAATGATGTGGAGCATTTAAGAGAGTTGGCGATTGCTGGCGCCTTGTGTAACGATGCTTCACTAGTGAAATCAGGGGAAGACTGGATATCTTCAGGTGACGCCGTAGACCTTGCGTTTCTCGCTTTTGCTTATAAGATTAACATAAACCCAGAAGAATTGAGGAAGAAATATCAGTTGATTAGTGAGATTCCTTTTGAATCTGAGAAGCGCTTTGCCGCAAAACTCTATATTGTCGATGGAAAGCCACGCGTCTACTTAAAAGGAGCCGTTGAAAAGGTCCTGCAATTTTGCAGGTACATGAAGACAAAGGAGGGTGTTTCTGAAATCGATCATAAGCACATTGAGCGCATTGCCGAAGATCTTGCGGGACGCGGATACAGAGTTCTTGCCGTTGCGGTTGGAGATGTGGAGCCATCCTCCAGTAATACAACTTTGTCTGAAGAAAATATTCCGCCGTTGATCTTTCTTGGGGTGGCAGGGCTCATCGATCCGCCTAGGTCTGAGGTGAAAAAAGCGGTTGAGGTTTGCAAGAGAGCTGGTATTGAAGTAGTTATGATTACTGGAGATCATCCCTCGACGGCTCTTGCAATCGCCAAGGAGCTCGGAATAGCCGCACAACAGGACGAAGTGATTACAGGCGTTCAATTGACTAAATACGACCTTCCCAGCAGTAAGGAGTTTTTGGAAATCGTGGGTAAGAAGAGAGTATTTGCCAGAGTGACCCCTATCCAAAAACTGCAGATCGTAGAAGCTCTTATCAAAATCGGTCATTTTGTTGCTGTGACTGGTGATGGAGTAAATGATGCACCTGCACTTAGAAAGGCAAATATTGGAGTTGCTATGGGTTCAGGGACGGACGTGGCGAAGGATGCATCCTCGATTATCATCACGGATGATAACTTTGCGTCGATTGTCGCCGGCGTTGAAGAAGGTAGGTATGCGTATGAAAACATCAGAAAAGTGACATACCTTCTAGTTTCGACTGGTGCTGCCGAAATAATTCTATTTTTGCTTGCGGTTTTCATAGGTCTTCAAGCTGATGGAGTTCATTTGGCGTTGCCTCTTGTGGCGATCCAGATCTTGTGGTTGAACGTCGTTACGAATGGTATTCAGCACGTTTTTCTTGCAATGGAAGCTGGTGATCCAGGTGTAATGAGCAAACCTCCAAGAAAACCGTCTGAGGGTATATTCGACAAGACAATGATTAGGCAGGTTGGAGTATCGTCACTCACAATGGGAGTGATGGCATTCAGTTTATTCTATTACCTGCTTGAAATTGAAGGAAGGTCATATTTTGAAGCTTCGAATCTTACTTTCTTGTTTATGGTGCTATTGGAGAATGTTCATGTATTCAATTGCCGATCAGAGTTTGAATCGGCTTTTAAGGTGCCTATTAGCAGGAATCGGCTACTCTTTATTGGAGTAGTTGGTGCGCAGGCAATTCATATCATCGCAATGCAAATACCAATCATGCAGGAGGTATTGAGAATAAAGCCAGTAAGCTTAGATGAGTGGATTATGTTATTACTGTTAGCACTCACTTTGTTGCTCGTGATGGAAGTTTTCAAAATCATTCAAAGAGCCAATCGCCGGAAGATCTCTTATGCTTGTTAATCGATTCATTTCACGTTAGTGAAGTCAGCTACTTTTTTTCTTTATTGGCTTAATGACGAGTTTAAAAACGAATGCTCACTATCTTTTAAAAATCTCTTCTACCGATGCCCTTGATGGCAAGGAAAGCAATGTTCTAAAATATCCCGTAGTTTTTACGGGAAAACTAGCGTCTAAATTTCTCGAAACCTTCATTATGAACAAATATGCGTCCGGATTCAAAGGGGCAATTCTTATTAGAGGATTGAGCCAATAATTGTAATGCGAAATCATGGACCTAGGATTATTTGGAATAATTCTCGTAATATTCTCAGCTTTGCTTCCATCAATTTTCTACGTGCTGTGGGTGAGAAATGCCGAGATCTGCAGGAGAGAACCGCTTGCTCTGGTATTTCTGGTATTGTTCTTTGGAGCAACGGGAGCGTTTGGTGCTGCTTTTATCATTGAAAGCTCATTGGTCTTCCTGATATTTGAAAATGAGACCCTCCTCAATAAATTTCTTTGGAGCTTGTTTCAGCCAAGCCCTGAGATATCGCTGTTCATAATTGCGGTTCTGTTAGCTCCAGTTGTTGAAGAGTCCGTTAAAGCTGGTGGCGTGTTTTTGTCATACAAGCGAATTATTGAATTTGAAGACGGACTGGTGTATGGTGCTGCCATCGGACTGGGTTTTGCAGCTACGGAGAATATCGTCTACTTCAGCGATGCACTGCAAACTGGATTTAACGTATTTCTCGTCACTGCTATAATGAGAACTCTAACATCAACAATTCTTCATGCGAGCTCTACCGCCGTGTCTGGTTATGGAATCTGTAAATGGAAATTATTCAGACAGATTGGACAGCATTCCGGTTGGTTGAAGTATTTGGTTGTTGGCATCATATTGCATGGATCGTTCAATTTCTTTGCAATAATGGGGCTGCTATTTTCGAGCGGAATGGAAGCATACTTCATCGGCCTTCTATTGTGCTTCATTCTCGCAACAGTTGCATTTAGAATTATGCGGCTAAAGATCCGAGAGCTAGATGCGGCTTACGGCTGCAAACCGCATCGGGAGACTTAGTATAACATTCTACTTTGAAAAAGAATATGCCTCAATAGAATATTGTTCCAAACAGCGAGCCAAAATGCTATTGTATTGGGTGAATTGTGCAAAAGCCCCTCCCCATAAATCTCAAATCAGGAGCCATGGATTCCCAAGGTTTACATTTTTCAAACCGGCGTCCCTGGCAGCCTTCATACATTTCTTTGCCTGTTCCATTGAAGTTGAAGGAAGATCTAACATCATATACTGGGGTTGAAACGCAAGGAGGGAGTAAGGAATATCTGGATCCAAGTCTGCAAGAAACGATGCAATTGCTGCAATCTCAAATTCATCTATGTAACCTGGTATCAACAATGTAGAAACAATGAGAAGCGGAACTTCCTTTCTTGATAGGCCAATATCTGCAAGTAACTCGATGTTTTTTATTGCCCAATCATTTGAGGCGCCGCAGAGGATCTTGTGTAATCTCTCATTCCACGCTTTCAAATCGATCTTAACACATCCTCCAGAGTCAAGAGCCAATTTTCCTATGTCCTTGGCATATTTCCTAGCCATCGATCCATTCGTCTCCCAACAGAGACGCAAAATGCGATCCAGATCAGACAAAATCTTTTTAGAAAGCCTAATGGAGTGATCAATAAAAGGGGTCGGATCCCCACCGAAATAGCAAATACAAGAGGTTTCATTATCGATCGTCGAGGCCAATTGAGCCACACTCATAACTGGGGATTTTGAGTGAGTCATGAATCTGTATTGCCAATTTTGACAGAAAAGGCAGTCAAAGCTACAGGCCCCATAGAAAACAGCAAGATTCTTGTATCCGTATTCTGGACCGTTGACGAAGGAGTACCTTGGAAAACCGATCTTAGTGCAACCTGGACACGTCCACGATGCCACACAGTTTGTCGGTAATGGATCACAATAAACATCTGCGATAGCATCGTCACCAGTTATGCAGTGAATATGCCCGTTACGGTTTTCCCATATACCACAGTATCCTCGCTCTCCTTCTTTCATTCTACACGAGTTAATACAACGCCCACATGGCTTTCCATCGCTTGGCGGACGGGACGGAAGACTGAATCGTGTCCTCATTATTGATCTGGCCGGAACTTCCAATGGCAATTCTTCATTACGAACTATACATTCTTTGCAGAGTCGTAGGTTTTTGGAGATGAGAGATGATTCTCTACCGCAACTGATGCATTTCATAGACAGTTCTCAATTTCCTGCGAAATTCTGCAACCATTTTTAATCAAATCATAGATGGGATATATGATCGAAAGCGGATCGATCTATTAGGAGAGAGCATATTGGATATACTGAATTTATCATAGAAGCACTATATACAGAATTTGAGTTAGAGCTGTTGAATTTGTTTACTTTTCGTCGTCTTTCTTGAATCCTTTCTTTAAACCCTTTCCGAGTTCTTTTGTAACCTCTACACCCTTCCTGACGCCTTTCCCTATTACCTGCCCAGTCTTTTCAGCCGTTTCTTCGGCCTTTCCTTTTTTCTCATCATTCATTCATCATCACCAGATCATATCATGTACATAGGGTTAATTAGATTTGCCGGTATTATGCTCACGCAGGGGTACAAACTTCAAGTGCGTCATTTTTCATAGAACTAGATCTCGCTCTTTCGGAGCATATGATTTCGAAGCGGATCAGAAGTCGCGACAGGAGTATAATGTCGATAATTATGAAAGCGACCGATCTTCTGAGATGATGATTGTTTTCGCAACTGTCGCAGCTTCGAACGCATCTTTTCCGTATGCATCGCCACCGATTCTCTTCACGAATTCCTCATCAACTGGAGCGCCCCCAATCATTATCTTAATCCTGTTCCGAATATTGTCTTCCTCTAGCTTTTTTATTGTTCTTTCTGCATTGATCATCGTCGTTGTGATCAGTGAAGACATTCCGAGGATTTTCGCACAGTTTCTTTTCACTTCGATTGAAAATCGTTCAGGGGAGACATCAGGACCTAAATCTATAACCTGGAAACCTTCAACCTCGAGCATCACACCAACGAGCTTCTTTCCAATCTCGTGGATATCTCCTTCTACAGTCCCAATGACCACAGTATTTGAGAACTTTTCATACGAAGCCATTTTCGCTAGTCGAGGTTTTATGATTTCTATTGATTTCTTGAAGGCATCAGATGCGACGATCAAATCGACAAGGAACCTTTCTCCTAATTCGTACAATTCTCCGAGCCTCTCCATGCCTTTCGCAAGTCCTTGCTGAATGATCTCTTCTGGAGGCTTCCCCTCAGAATCTAGAGCCCTTTCGACGAGAGCGATCACTCTTTCGCCTTCTCCGTCGACAAGAGCCTGGGCAATCTCTTCATAGATCAATTAAATGACACCCCGCTGGATAAATGACTTTGTTATACTTCTTTTTTGCCCGCAAGTTCTGTTAATAACCTCTTTTCAATTAAGCGAGCACAAAGGATCTCGAGAAGACATAGATTTGCATATTCTCTAATATTTATGAGTTTAAGCTGAGAGATGAATTGAAACTAAGCGTGCACCGGGAATCTATTTGGGATTTGAATGTATTTGTCATATCATGGAGAGCGCAGTAATACTCTGCGAAGGGAAGCTCTCTTCCACAGCTGGAAAAACGGCAAGGGGGCTTGTTCGATACTCGAAGAAATTTCGCATTATAGGAGTAATTGACAGCACGAACGCCGGCAGAGATGCTGGGGAAGTTGTCGATGGCATACATCGCAATATTCCTGTGTTTTCATCGATCGCAGAGGTGCTAGAATATTGCCCGCTAAGGCCCCAGTATCTTATCGTTGGTGTTGCCACCGTGGGTGGTATGCTTCCACAAGAATTTAAACCAATTATTAAGGAGGCACTACAACATGGCATTAGCGTAATTTCAGGTCTTCATGAATTTTTGGCTAATGATGAGGAATTTTCGCAGATCGCAAAGAGTAGCGGAGCATCGATTATAGATATGAGGAAAGAACCCCCACTTACGCAACTGCATAAATATAGAAATCTAGCTAGTAAAATCAATGCGGTGAGAATACCAGTTCTGGGTACCGATGCGGCAATAGGAAAAAGAACTACTGCGATCGAGATTGTTGAAGGACTGAACAGATTAGGTGTTAAATCAGAGTTTGTGGCAACAGGGCAGACCGGATTACTACAGGGTGCCAAATACGGTGTGCCTCTTGATGCCATTCAAGGTGATTATATGGTAGGAGAGCTTGAGAATGCAATTTACCAAGCATGGTTGAATGAAAAGCCAGATATTATTATCGTTGAGGGGCAGGGAGCACTAAGCCATCCGGCGTATGTTTGTGGGACTCGGGCCATAATCTCAGCTACCAAGCCAGATGCAATTATATTGCAGCATGCACCTGGGCGCAAATATAGAACTTATGATCCAGAACTAAAACTTCCCATGCCAGATCTGGATAGGGAAATAGTTCTCTACGAGGCATTTTCTAACGCCCCTGTTATCGCCTTGGGCATAAATCATGAGGGACTTCCCACAAATATGGTTCCGTCGATTTGCAGAGAGCTAGAGGCTAGATTTAGAATTCCAGCCGTGGATGTCTTCTTGGAAGGTCCTGACAGGCTTGTCAAGGCGATTTTGGATCGTTTTCCTTTTCTGAGTAAATGATATCGAAAATCATATCAGAAAGAATTCCGATTTCTTCCGGGGTGAGAGTTTCGATCCGTTGATTCGAGAAGGGTAATCTCTCAATATTATTGGCAATAATTCCCTTCATTCTCATGACCGTTCCTATTTTCTTTCGTCTGTATTTAAATAGCAAATCAACTAGACTAAAATATAACATTTCATCTTTGACTTTAAAGGGAGGATCCCTGGGTGTGAGGCTGATAATCATGGAGTCTACGTCTGGAGCCGGCCAGAATCTAGATCGAGGAACGAATTCCAATAATTCGCAGTGTGCACGATAATAGGTGCCCACGGAAAGCCTTGAGTATCCTTCATCACCAGGCATTGCGACCATTCTTTCAGCAAATTCCTTCTGAATCATGAGCACTGCACGATCAAATTTGTATCCAAGGATTTTGAAAAGTAGGGGGGTTGAAATATTGTATGGAATGTTAGAAACGATTTTGTCAAATGCGGGGAACTCGATTTGAAGTGCATCTCCTTCAATGAGTTCTACTTTTTCTCCAAATCTATCTCGAATGAACCTCGCTAGTCCCTTATCATACTCAATTGCTATTACCTTACTTGCCCTCTCTACAAGTCTTGATGTTAAGATTCCCAGACCTGGTCCTATTTCGAGAACTTCATCATCTTTCGATATTTGTGCGTACTCAACTTCCCTATTTGCGACACGCTCATCTACAAGAAAATTCTGCCCCTTTCTTTTTCGCGGGGTGACCCCGTATTTCTTTGTAATCTCCAGAATCTCAGAAATTCTCATGGCCACATCATTTAGCAACGAAGATATGATATTTCTGAGTAGGATCAGAAAGTTCTGTTTCAATGCGACGAGCTATTAGTTTTTCAGGATGCTTAATCGAAGGAACCCTCTGCGCAATATCCTCGAAACTTTTGAATTTACCCTTCTTACGCTCTTCAAGCACTGCCCACATCGTCTTCTTTCCAAGACCTGGCAAGAGTTCCAACATATGGAATCTCGTTGTTATCGCCTGGGCATCATTAAAGAACTGAACGAATCTCGATTCTTGACTCTTCACAATTTCCTCTATCACGAATGGTAGCTCCTTCTGCGCAGCTGTGGTCAGCTCGCTATAACCTACTCTTCTTTTGACATGAAGTATTTCAGCTCTCTTGCTAGCCTCCTTGCCTATGTAAACTCTTTGTCCTATAATTATCTGGACTCCAGTTTTGGGAATGAGCTCGAATAGCTTAAATTCCGTCTCACCCACAGCATACGCGATTGGCTCTCTCTTGAAGGATTTTTCTGAAGGAAGCCCTTGGGGTAAATAATCGATTATCCTAGCATAATCTTCCAAGATCATCACCCCACGGGCCTACAGATACTTCTGCACGATATTGAGTACCTGTTCGATGTGCTTCTTTTCGAGGATGAGTCTCTCTTTAGTGAACAGAATGCGAATATCATCTGGGTGAGTGGGAAGAATATCAGCAAGTTTGCATGCAATAGTTGAAGAGACAAAATCCAATTGCCCTAATTCTTCCCGAAGCGCCTTTGCTTTATCAGCAGAGAGTTTTCTCAATCGAGTAGCATGGTCCAGAGCGAGTTTCTGTTCAGACGTAAGATCTCGTGATTTGCTCTCTTCCATCAGTATTTCTTCTACCTCTGCTAAAGTGATGAAGTGCTCTTCGGTCACGGCACCACCGCCTATGATGCTCTTCGCAGATGTTCAGGTCTTGCGATTACTGTCTTGTACTTATCTCCATCCTTTACGCTGAGAACATAAGCTCGACCTCGGGCTCCAATAATGGTGCCTGTTTTTCCATGAAATCTGATATCAGGAGCGCCCCGATGAACACTGGAGTCGATTAGAATACTCACTTTGTCTCCTTCTTCAAATTTCTGAAATTCACGGGTAATCGGCGATAGACCTCTCTCCCTTGGACTCTTTTTGAGTATGTTCCTCGACTTACATCTTGGCCCTTTCGACGCTTTGACCATATCATTCCTCTCCAGTGTCGTAAGCGATTTCTATCACATCCAGCGATTTCACCTCACAGGGTACTCCCAAAGCTTCTGCGAAATTCGGTTTCGTTCTTCCACCATCGCCGTGTATAAATTCTTTGATGTATGTTCCTGCCTCAGCCTTTATGATGAGGATTATGTTTTCGTCATTCATATCAGCGATGTGGACATCAATGATTTTCTTCTTTCTCACTTTGTCGGCTCTTCTATGAGCGACCCTGACCGGTGTTCGTTGAGTGATAGGAATTTCTTTGAGTGATTGAACTACCTCATTAATCTTCTCCTTATTAATTTTGCCATCGATTTTTACTTCGACTCTATAAACTTTATCGGGTGTCGCATCCTTAATTTTTCTTACCTCAGATCGAGATGACATGCGCAAGTTAAGGACTTCAATCAGACCATTTGCAGATTCATTGATAATTTTCTCCAAGCTTGGCAAGTCGAGTTTCCTCTTCTTAGGCTTTCTAATCTCTATGATAAACGGTCTTCCATTCCCAAGCATTCTAGCATCGATATCTTCACGCCCCATCCCGTGAAAATAATGATCTACTCCACCCGCAGCTCTCATGATCGGATCGCCAATAAGTTCCTGAACACTTGTTTGATATAATTTACCTTTAAATTGACAACGTACACATCCTTTACCTCTGCAAACAGAACAAATCCAACGGGTTTGAGGTATATCTCTTGAATACTTTCTGTACGTCCCGAAGATGAACAGTGGTGATATCTCAAGCTCAACAGAGGCGAACCGAGTATCGATAATTGCAATAACGTCTGGTGAATCAAAATCGACCTGTTTTCCCGTTTTCATCTCTACCAGCTTGCCTATTTCTCTATTTAGCTCACTTTTGATAGCTTCAGCAGATTCTCCTCCAACCTCCCCCCATAACCGCTCTTCTCTCTCTACGATCTCTGGGTCGATTTTCGTTCCAATGAGAAAAGTCTCAAACTCCAACGATGAAAGCTTCTTGATCGCAGCCTCCGCGAATCGATCTAATTCCCAGAAAAGGTCGCCACAAACCCAGCAGTGATCATGAGATGGAATATTTTTACCAATTAGCGCACTGTGTAAGGCCACAGCCATTCTTAGGGATTCTCCACGTTGTTTATTTGTTAATCCGCGTCTGACTTGAGCAAATAACCTACCGAGACAGTGGTCGCATAAATCTCTCTTGAGTGCGAGCTGCGCCTTTGATAGTAAATCGTGCATGTGACCCTGAATCATTTAATCGATTTTAATACTGTTACGGTAATAATGCAACCTGTCCCTCGTTTTTGAAGCGAAATACGTTGGCGTATAGAATTAGGGGCAAGTGCATCAATCAAATCCCATTTCAGCAATCCGGAGATAGGGTCTGGATCTCTCAAGATAGCGGTAAACAGTGGCATGCTCACTTCCCCTCAGGATCATTTCAACTGCCGTTTTTGCAATCGGCATTTGGATAGAATTTGCAATTATAGATACGGTGTTTCCGTAAATAGAAATGGAAGCGCCAGTGAGGTCTTCTATGATTTTCCTGGTTTTCCCCTTTGTACCGATGAGTCTCGCCCTCATCCTCGTGACATGGTTTTTCTTTTTGCCAACAAATTCTCTGATGTCAATTGTTTCCAGATATTCATCCTCTTCGAGGAGTCGTAATGCTCTTTCCGGAGAGAATCCTCTCCCTATTGCTTTCACTATATCTACGACGACCAGGGACATGATAGGATCTTCCACTTCGTGATCATCGAGAACAACCTCGCCGTCTGAATTTATCTGAAGCTTTACTTTTGTCCTATTTTCGATGAGTCTTTTCGTTTCGCCGTTTCTGCCAATGAGGACTCCGACGCGTTCTGCTGGTATTCTAAGAATCTTCAAGTCCCTCACCCATAACGACCTTAAAGATCTCATCTGAATCGAGAGTTTTAACTTTTTTAGATTTGAAATACTCATTAATATTCGTAATGTCTCTTTTTAAATATTCTCTAGCATTTGGATGGTCAATTAACACCGCCTGGCCGCAATCTATGATCACTGGACTGTTATCATGAATGAGCACATTATACTCGCTGAGATCTCCGTGGACCAACTCAGCCTTCTGAAAAGATAATCTCATGTATTTTACTAAGGTCTCGTAAATTTCCTGAGGATCGTCCAGGGTAACATCCTTCATGAGTGGCGCTGGCGCTTCTTCTGTACCTATATATTCCATCACAAGCAAATTCTTGTAAAATCTGATTGGATGTGGCACCCTCACACCAGCCTCATAGAATCTCTGGAGATTTCTGAACTCCTTGGCTGCCCATGCAAAAATGATCTTCCTGTGATTGCCATATAATCCCTTGAATCGAGGGTCACCTTCAATATAACTAGAAATTCTCTTGAAGGTAGCTGTAGCTACCCTGTATATTTTGAGCGCTACATAGCTCTCGTCTTCCCTTTTACAAAGAAATACATTTCCTTCTTTGCCAGTTGAGATGGGAAACTCGACAGTTTCAAAGACCCCATCACTCATCAATTTATAAATTGCAAGGAGTGTATCTTTATCAAAGACTTGATCGAGTACCTTCCGATCCTCTATACCCTTATTCTTCTGGCGCAGTTTCTCGAGCTCTCTCTCGATATAAGCCAGAGATTCCTTACTGTTCATAGGTTAAACTCCAATTGATTAGAAAATATCAAGATTCTTTGGAAGAATTTTCTTTCTGCTTAAGTAATTGGCCTGAGTCTTAGTGTAACGATAAAGGATGTCAGCTTTATCATCCTGAAAATCCCAAGGTTTGACGATAACCAGGTCTCCTTTTCTTATCCACATGCGTTTTTTGATTTTTCCTGGTATCCGACCCATTCTGGCCTTTCCATCTGCACACAAAACTCTAATCCTCGATCCCCCGAGGAGCTGATCAGCTATGCCAAACATTTCCCCTTCTCTTCTATTTGGGAGAGGGGATCGTAATACGTCCTCGCCCTGTTCATCCAGTTCTTCATCCTCCTCGAGGTGGTAATTGTGGTGATTCAATTGAATCCTCCACTTGAACCTTTTAGCTTCTTGTGTCATATCATAATCGATTATTTAATGCTATGGCAACATCAGACTTAGAAGCTTTAAAAATAGCTTCGATCGAGCATTCCTTTAAAACCGATGCGATTCCACCTACATTATCCAAATTAGGTTTCAACAAATAACCTATTCAGCTGTCTTCTATGAAACCATAGGGCACTTTGCTAAGATTTAAGTATAAAATTCCACATGAACGCTTGCCTCTCGCTCCGGTAGTGTAGTCCGGACAATCATCTCGGCCTTTCGACGGATAAATTCCGAAAGAAAGCCGAAGACTCGGGTTCAAATCCCGACCGGAGCACTTTTCTTACCGGGTTCTGATTACAGAGCATAATCATATATTGCCGAGATCAATATCCGCAAAGATTAAGAATAAATCTTTCCGGGCTAGCCAGATCATTTATCTCGCTTTCGCGAGTACAGGATGTGTTGCATCATCCAAGTGCGCCTATTGCTTCCCCTCTCACTGTTTTCCTGAACTTCGAGCTAAGTGCTGCGATCTCGGACATATTTTCGGGAGTCACTTTAACAACGAGCGGAAGTTTTTCCGGAAATACCTTGATCAGTTCTTTCACCAGATATTCATGCACATATCCCATTTTTCTGATGTACTCAAGATTCCAATTCTCAACGAGTTCTAAGACGGATTCTTTTCCCCCTTTGTAGAAAGTTTCCGCAAGTACCGAGGTCACGACGGTGTCGTGCGATAGGACGGCAATTTCTGCATTTCTAACCGCATAGGAATTTCCGTTGAATGAAACCGTGACACCACCGGCCTCTCTTACCATCTTAAACGCTTCTACATCGGTTATGCTGTCACCGACATACATGGTATCTTCGATGCCAATACCTGTCCTTCTGCATACATCTAGAATTGCCGCGGCCTTTTCTTCTCCACCAATTGGATTGACTTCGAGGATAAGCTCGTATGAAGCGAGATCCGTCATTTCCTCCCAAAAGATCTCGTCGAGCCTTTTTATTGTCTCTTCATCCTTCTTGTTGAAGTCCTCTAGTCTTTTCGCATTTGGTGGAATTTCTATGACATCCATTGAAGCGATTTCTTTAGCATAGTTTCTCAAGATGTTCTCTTCCCATGAGTCAATCTTGCAGGAATCCAAATTAACTCGAGTGCAATAAGTATTTTCAAACGGGAATCCAATCGCCTCGCACACCGCATTCACATAGTGTTCATAGCTTGTACTCACAATGAAAGACTGCATAAGCTCCCTAACAAATCGCATCGTACGCTTTGCGCCAGGTACTAGCAATATGTCGGATCTTGAAAATTCGATCATTTTCTGATTTGTCACTCCATACGCTTTGAGAAAAGGAAGAATAAGGCGGAGTGTATCTCCCGCTTTGTATCCCTGCCTATGAAAAACATCACTAAGCACGTCATCGTATCTGCTGATTACACTGAAAAATTTCTCCCCATTTTCAATAAAAGCCGCGCAAAGTTCGAAAGCGTTGTCATTTTTGGTAATAGGCCCCTCTCCATCCGTAACGAATTGCCTGTTTTCACCAGGTATTAGTTCGTCGAGCAGGTCGAATTCCAAGGATCACACCTCAAATTCTCTTGTTTTAACCGCGTGATCCACCAACGCAGTTAAATCATACGCCCCAGCAAGAGGTCTTTCTTTTTCATAAATCATTCGATCTTTGATTCTAAGTTTGCCATCAGCGAAATACTTCAAAGTATATGCAAGCAATGGTATCTCTCGAATCTCGCCATCTTTGCGTATTCTTGCAAAGAGAGGTTCATTTTCTCCTTCAGTCCTCATTATTTCCGCTAGAGTTACCGATTCTAACTTCCTTTCGAACTGCTCCCATAGAACCTCATACTCTGCAGTTCGCAGAGAAAATGAGCAGAACGTGAGTGGAGGCCCCTCGTCCCATTCCTGGGTACACAAGTGAATCATCGCACCTTGTCGGTCTGCCCGAGATTCCATGAGTTGCCAGATAACTTGTTGCCACGTTCCCTTTGGCCCACCTGGCAATGCCGGGTGTAAATTGATGAGGTTGAAGATTTTGCAGGATTCATTATCCATCCAAAGCATGTAGCCTGCGAGAACGCCGAGATCGAAAGGAAATGGAGAAATTAATTCTCTCATTTTTTCACCATATGCACTTCTCCATTTTTCTCTGTTTTCTAGACGGAGGTCTGGTCGAAATTTCTTCCAAGACAAACAAACGAGCGGGATATCAAATCCCCGAACCAGTTTGCAAAATCTGCGGCGATCTTCAAATGTTGGATGGGTTGGATCCTCATCCTCTTCCCAATTTGAAAACACAAAGGCAATTTCTATGTCAAAAAAACCCTCATCCTTCTTCTTCACAATAGTTTTTAAAAGATTGCGTGCTGCCGCATCTCTTCCCGTTGAAAACCAACCGATTTTCAATACCATTTACATCACGCCATCGAATATCTTTATCGTATCTTTATCTGGATACCCGTCCCTTCCATAATAAGCGATGCTTCTTCCCGCGACGAAAGATGCAAAATTACCACATTTTTCAATTGGCCAGTCCATAAGGATTCCTGCCAAAAAACCCGCATCGTAGACATCGCCTGCGCCAGTTTTATCAACAACCACTGTATTGGTTGGAGAGATGGTGATTTCATCAGTATCAGTCACAATGATCGAACCCTTTTCTCCCATTTTACACGCAACAATTTCAGGACCTGTCTCCAAAAGCATTTTCGATCCTTCCACAACATCATTAGATGTTAGCAATTGCAGTTCCCTCTCATTGATGAAAAGAATGTCACATCGTCTCAGAATTGTTTTGATGGCTCTCAAACCTTTTCTTGCGTAGATTTCGCCCGGATCGAATGAAAGCATAACGCCGGCATCCAGTTCTTTTGCAATTTTCTTCTGTTCATTCAATCCACGGTCTCCCACAAAAGAACTCATGTGAACGATTCGGGACTCATTCAGATATCCAATATCTTCTATCGAAATAGAAAACATGTCATTTGCATTGGGAAAAACGATCAAGGATCGCTCCCCTCTTGAGACAAGAGATAAGCATACGCCAGTATCATCAAGTCGTTTCACATGCGAGTAATCAACGTCATTCATGGAATAAAGTATGAAATCTCCTAATTCATCGATTCCAGTTATACCAAGAATTCCAGTTTTGAACCCCATTTTGGCAAGTGCATAAACGGTATTTGCAGCCGAACCGCCCGCGCTTCTTCTTACAAGCTTACCAGTTTGATCAAGCTCTTCTTTCACACGACGGAATCGTCTCTTATCTTCAAAGATTTCTGAACCTGGGACATAACTTTTCTCTGCAACTACTAACCTATTGACTTCATAAATGAAATCCACGTTAAGAGCTCCTACACCTACAACATCGCGCTTCATCTGAATTTGCAATTGCTTTCGCCATAAATATAGTTGAGGAATTCGAAATTTCGAAGAAAACTGCTCTTTATCATTAGAATCAAATGATTAAATTAAGCGAAAGTTGCAGATATTCCTTGCGCAGATGGTTAGATTCGAAAACGATGAATGCTTCAATATCCCGATATCCTAAAGATAACTAGTAACTTATCACTTTCATGTGGAATCCGCCGTCAATGTCGTCTTCATTTTCATTGTAGTAATCTTGGCTCTGTTTTTTTGTGCAACAAATGGGTTTCATGATGCCAGCTCAACAATTGCTACATTGATTGGATCAAAAACAGCAACGCCTATACAAGCTGTATTACTTGCATCTGTTTCAAATCTCGTCGGTGCACTCGTTGGGGGTAGTGCTGTGGTGTATACTATTCAATCTCTAACTTTTATTTCACATCCTCAACTTCTCGTGATATGTCTATTTAGTGCGACATTAAGCGCGGTTGTTTGGAATATCATAACTTGGAAGTATGGACTACCGTCATCATCTACCCACGCGTTCATCGGCGGATTGATCGGTGCAACCATTCCTGTAGGGGGAATCGAAGCTCTGAATTGGGGTATTGATTCGGTTTTGGCTCCATCGCCTTCTCTAGATGGTATTCTAAAAGTTTTCGTATTGCTTGCCACTTCGATAGTTGTTGGCCTCGCAGGTGGCTATCTGCTCATGAAGACAACAACAATGGTATTGCGGAAATCGACGCGTTCCGCGAACAAATCTGTTCGAAAAGTCCAATGGATAACCGCAAGTCTTCTTTCTTTCAGTCATGGCGCTAACGACACACAAAAACAGATTAGTATAATTATGATCGTTTTCGCATCAAGTGGATTTCTAGTACAATCAGACGTTCATCTCGGTATAAGATTAGCATGCGCATTAGCGATGGCCGTAGGAACGATGTTTGGTGGGTGGCGTATTGTAAGGACGCTTGCAGTAAAAATCTACCGCATAGGACCTCTACACAGCCTTAATTCGCAATCGGTGTCAACTGCAGCAGTTTTATTTTCAACGATTGCAGGAGCACCAGTATCGACCACTCACGTGGTTTCTGCGAGCATCATCGGAATCGGCACCGCAGAGAATGCAAAAATGGTAGATTGGACTCTTGGGAAGGAAATTTTCGTTTCATGGTTATTAACATTCCCCATCACAATGTTAATATCGGGTTTATTATCCTTAATGTTGACCGTCATTTAGGCGGAAGTGATAACTCATTCATTTGAATTGAGATGGATCTCTACTTAGGTGACAATGATGTTTCGTAAGAACGCAAAGAATAGTTCGAGAAGAGATAGCGACGGCGCAAGGGGGAAAATCGTAGATGTCTTGTTTCCTCCACGGTATGATTTTTACAAAATGCTCAGTGATCAAGCGAAGATCACTTTAGAGGGGGTGCGTGTGCTTTTGGAGTGGGTTAAGTTTGGCGAGATAGATGCCCCGAGACTACTTCAGCAAATTGAAGAGAAAGCGGATGAAATGAGATACGATATGGAAGGCAAGCTGATGGAAAGTTTCGTGACACCATTTGATAGGCAGGATATTTACACGATTTCCCGCCAGATGGATTATATCCTCAATTATTCGCTTTCTACGGCACTTGAAATGAAGGCGTTTGGGATAAACCCAGATGGGCCAATCGTAACGATGGTTGAATGTCTATATGAAGGAACATCTACTCTGGCAGAAGCGATATCCTTGATGAAGCGAAATGAGAAATTACCTGAATTCATGATCCATAAGATGCGGAATAGTGAAAGAAAAATTGAAACGATTTACATTGAATCAATGAGTACTATCTTTGAAACTGACGATCCAATAGGCATAATCAAAAAAAGGGAGATTTATCACCATCTAAAGGACGCTGGCAGAATTCTTGGAATGACGATCGACGTTCTTCATAGAATCATTCTTGGAATCGAGTAAAGTCGAGTCGAAGTTTCAGTTATATTAAAGAAACAAGAACTACTCATGAGAGCCTAACTTCTCGAACGCATTCCTTGAAAAGAATTTCGTGTCATGAGATAACCAAGGAACTAAACATGCTGTTCTCATATTGCCTAAATGATATAATCCGCTTCTTCTTCGAGCAATTTAAGATTATGTGAATCCAATGTTAGAGGGTTAATAGAAATCAGTAGAATTGCGTTTCTTATCGTAATCTGATCTCTTATTGATTGCACAAATTTCAAGACTGTTGTAAAATCGTTATTCGTGATTAGGTATTCGAGACAATCAATAATTACAATCGGGTTTTCATGCGTAGAAATGAACCTCTCCAGTTTAAAACTCAACTCTTCTAGATCTTTGGGTCTAAGTGCCATATCTGCTATTACATTGGTCAGCCAATATATCGTTGAAGAACCTATTTCAAATTGCTTCTTAAGTTTTATAGGATAAATGCGGGTTATGATGATTCCAGAAGCCCCGTCTCCAATCGCATTGGAAAAAATGCGGTACGCTAATTTGGGTGTCTTTTCTTTGATGATATATGTTGATCCTTTTTCCAGAACCAGTTCTACATTATTCATTGGACACCCCTCGATACAATTTTTATTCTGAATCAGATGGCTAGGCCGCAATCTGTTTCAAATATGTTTGCCCTATGTTCTTTTCGGCAAATTATGACAATGCATAAGGGCCTTTAATCTATTGCGGATAGAGTAGCAGCGAATACTCGAATGCCGATTTCATCACTTTATTGTTTAGGCGTTTTAATAAACAAGGCGGTAAGTCGCGGAAGTTTGCTAAACCTATTTAGTTCTATGCCAGGTCAATGAATTTATGAAATTGTCAATAATGATACCTTAGCGTTTAGATTTAATAGATTGAACTTCTGCATCGATGCTCGTAGTTTTTCTGCAATCAATGGCGCATTCAATATTTTCCCCAAAGCAAACTGGTTCCATAATCAGCATTGTTTTTTTGTTTTGCATCAATCAGCGAAGTGCTAATCTATGTTACTTTTCCAAATAATAATATCGAAAGCGTCCAATAATGGCTCAAATCAATGAGTTATGCCATTTTTCTATTGACATGAATCGTGCTAGAAGAAAATGATGAAGTTTTGTGTATGAAATAATTATTCGAGCCGTAAATAGGAAAGGTCGGAGGCCAGTTAGCCACGGTCGAAAATTCCTTCGCAGAGCGGATTCCAACCAAGATAATGCGGTTTGGAGGTATGAATGAAATAGCCTAATTAATCTATATTTTCGCGTGAATGCAATAATTGCAGTTAGAGTATCTCCCAGAGGAGACCCCCTTCCGCAGTCACATACTATGGTTATCTACTATTGAGAACAAAGACCAGGAACGCACAAAATTCGTCCGGCATTCACCAAACGCAATGAGCTCGATCTCAATAACCTTTTTGCGGGCCTGTATTAATTTTACCGAAAAAGAGTAAAGAATCGGATATTCATTCACATAATTTATTCGTGCGCGCTGCACTCCAACACTACTTAATTGTCGCCCCGAAATTACCTAGCGTTCAAAGGCTTAAACGAAGTGACTTATATTCAATTTCATATATCAAAAAGAACGGTTACGGAAGGTTCGTCTTTGTTAATAGTCATCATATGATAGGTTACGGCTTTGATCTCCTTCTTGGGCTTATGTTTATGCGGATTAAATTGTTCGCCCCAGGCGGTACAGATAAGTGCATTGCCTACAAATTTCACACTGAACTTTGAGAACACAAGCTTCTTCGTGTCAAAAATATAAAGAAGTTCTGAAAGAAAATTGTAAAGCAGTGCTTCTGTATTCTCGGCTTCGACTCTTATGTTGTACTCGATTTTTGGATCTATTTTATTGGCTTCGACGATTTGATCAAACATGCCATATGCGGCGTTTGCAAAACATTCTTCAATGTTTGAGCCACGCGCCTTAATCATCACATCCGCGGTGTGATCTAGCTTCTCGTACATCATATCAGACACACATTATCAGCAGATCAATTATATTATTTATTAAGGATGATACATAATTGATTCAGTGGTTGAAAGGAATCGTTTGGGAGACCCCAAAATTCCTCCCTGAATCGATCCGCAAGTTACATCCTCTTATTCGAGAAATTGAATTGGATTACTTATTGGCAAAAGAAACGCTATATTTTGGATATTCACAACTTTTAATATCTCTCACAAGTAGGTTGGATAAGTGAGATGCTCTAAGGGGTGGTACCTTGGTCCACAATCGTAATCCACCTGTGATCTTCGAGCCCAGCGCCTTTTCGTCTCTATTGATGTCCGTTGTTGAGATTCCTGGTACAGAATCGATGGGCCTACTCCTTGGTCATGAAGAAAGGCGATCCATTTCGAGCAGATTTAGATCGTGTCTGGCGATCGACATAGCCTATCCCATACAGACCGCTCAGCGTGGGAGGACGTCCGTAACATATGGAAATCTTGCAGCAAGAAATCGCCTACACAGCACAGTAAGTGCTGTAGGACTTGCTATCATCGGCGGATTTCATTCTCATCCAAATACAAATACGCGCTTGACGAAAGAAGATAAGGAATTCATTTTTGATGAACTCTCGTCTTTAAAATCGAAACAGGGACTTGAAAAGTGGCTTGAAATAGTGGTCAAAGTTACCAGAATCAAGAAACCGTCACACTCAAAATTTCTTTCGAAAATGTATGCCAGCAAATCACCTAGGCCAGGATTTTATGTTCTGAACAATAATTCAGAGGTGAGCGGGCATCTCATTATAGAACCAACGGTTGTTTATCGGATCGATATGAAGGGATATTGGTTTTTCAATGGCAGAGTTTCAAATGCAATACTATGCTTGTAAAGATGAATTGTATAGTCGCTGGCAATTTGATCAAGCGAGATCGAATACCTAGGTCAACAGAGGATAACACCAAAATGAACTCCGCCTCGAATTAATTTGTTTGGACTGATGAAAGCGATACATGCCATTCGACATTTCTTTTGCAAAAAATTAATCATTCATCGCGGAAAATCATTTCCTTCGATTTTTTTCAAGAATAAGTGCATAGGAAGTGCACGAAAAGGCTCAGATGCCAAAGAAAATATACCACTAATTGCAAATCCATTAATAGATGGATAAATCTGATATCCAGGATGAAGTTCTTGAGTTCCAAAAGACCGAAATCACTCTTCACGAATTTTACAAGCGATTAGCCAAATCAGCGAAAGGACAAAGGAATAGAGATATTCTCAAGTCGATAGCCGCTGATGAGTTAGCTCACTACGAATACTGGAAAGATATTTCGGAAAAGGAAGTGAAACCGCGCAGGATGAAACTCTTGATTTATACTGTACTGTCATGGATTTTCGGCATCACTTTCTCAATGAAACTCATGGAGCGCCATGAAAAGCAGGCTCAACGTTCCTATGAAATACGGCAATCAAAGTATCAAGGAATCAACAGTCTACTTGAAGACGAAGTGTCGCATGAAGAAGATCTGATTAATTTGATAGATGAAAGAAGGCTCAGGTACACAGGTGCGATTATCAGAGGGATAAATGACGGCGTGGTGGAGATCACTGGCGAGATAATAGGTCTTTCACTTATCTTTCATGAAAGCAGACTTGTGGGCTTTATTGCACTTATCTCAGGCTCGGTGGGATCATTAAGTCTGGCAAGCTCCGAGTACCTCGCGGCGTTTTGGGAGGAAAATCAACAGACGCCTCTGGGAGCTGCATCGTATACGGTCGTTGCATATATGATAACCCTGGTTATACTCATTTGGCCTCTATTAATAGGCATTCCGTCGGTCACCGCTTTGCCGATCGTTGTTTTTAATGCCGTAATCCTCATCTTTCTTTTTAACTATCACCTCAGCATTGCCAAGGATATGAAATTCAGCAAAAGATTTCTACATATGTTGATTGTGAGTCTGGGGGTTGCACTGGTCTCTTTCATCCTAGGGCTTTTGATAAGATATGCATTGCATATCGAAATATGAGTATCCAGTCATTTTTAAATCTGTTGGCTTAAGGTTTTCGTATCGGAAACATACAATGGATCTTTGACATGTTCAGTTAAGAATTTGAATTGACGCGAAAAGAATTTGTATTGATTTGCGAACATATGATAATAGATGCATTCGCAAGAGGGATAAACGTAACATGGAAAACAATACGGGAGATGCCTCGAAAGAATTAAAGCATAAGGGAATCACCCTGATATCATCCGTACAGACAAGTTGGTCGAAGAGAAAAGTGCTTGAGGTGCTCGAGAAATTGAAGTGGAATTCAATTTTCTTACCACTTCCAAAGGCATGGGAGGATGCCATCGTAGCCTTAAGACAAGGTTTTGATTTTTACGAAATTGTTCGAGACATGGAAGATTCCGGAGTTATTCGGCTTCCAGAAGACAAAAGGCTGATTACCTCATGGGAACCGTTAATCAGGGGAATCTCATTGATTGCACCCAGTAAGAAAATTAGATGCTACAGAGATATTTCATCAATTGACTGTGAGCGGCAAATCGCGATTGAGTATATGTTGTTAGCTCTTCGATCACGAGCAGGTAGAATTGATGTTAATCAATGGAAAGAATTGATCTATGAAGAAATTGACATCTCAAGGCGTGAATCTCAAACGGACGCTAGAAAGCTCAAATCTGAGATTACAGACAGTGCCGTTTGCGTGGATTCATCTGGAGATTTGGAAGCATCACTTAGATCTGAAGGCATCGAGGTGAGGAAGGTGATTGTCGACATGCCCATGTTACCTCTTGATATTCTGAGAAATGAGATGAAATATTACATTACGGCCGGCCGAGAAATTCCAGATGATCTAGTCGAAAGGAGAATTAAAGAACACTTGATTTTTTTGGATTTGGTTATTTCGAGTCATTCATTTGATGATGCGTATAGCGAATGGAGACTTATGTACAGACGTCAAAACTAAATAAGTTCAATAGGTTTTTGATCGATATATTAATATAGAAGAACAAACACATTAGGGGTACGCATCAAACGCTGTTGGATTGGATTCCTGCGGAGGTGGGTATATGGGTATGGCAGGAACACCAATATTAATACTTAAAGAAGGTACCAAACGAGAACGTGGGCGAGATGCCCAATACAACAACATAATGGCAGCTAGAGCCGTTGCCGATGCAGTCAGAAGCTCTTTGGGTCCGAGGGGCATGGACAAAATGCTGGTTGATAGCATGGGCGACGTCGTCATAACAAACGACGGAGTCACGATTTTGAAAGAAATGGATGTCCAGCACCCTGCGGCCAAGATGCTTGTTGAAGTTTCGAAAGCGCAAGACGAAGAATGCGGAGATGGAACCACCACAGCAGCAGTTCTTGCGGGAGAACTACTCAAAAAGGCGCAGGACTTAATCGATGCTGATGTTCACCCGACGATCATTGCACAGGGCTACAGAATGGCTTCGCAGAAAGCGGTCGAAATTCTTGAATCTCTAGCAATCCCAGTAAGGCACGACGACAAGGAAACATTGAAGAAGATCGCCATGACGGCCATGATCAGTAAGGCTGTTTCAGCATCTAGGGAACACCTGGCGAATCTCGCAGTCGAGGCTGTTACAACAATTGCAGAAGAAAGAGACGGGCGATGGGTAGTTGACCTCAAAGACAACATCCAAATCGTCAAGAAGCAAGGCGGCGCAATGGAAGACACTGAGATAATAAAAGGAATAATCATTGATAAGGAACCTGTGCACCCAGCGATGCCAAAGAAAATTGAAAAGGCGAAGATTGCACTAGTCAGCGGCGCGATGGAAATCAAGAAAACAGAAGTTGAGGCAAAGATTCAAATTACAGATCCGTCGCAGATGCAAGCGTTCCTCGCAGAAGAGGAAAACATGCTTAAGAAAATGGTGGAATGCGTCAAGAAAGCTGGCGCAAACGTGCTATTCTGCCAGAAAGGAATCGATGATCTTGCACAGCACTTCCTGGCAAAGGAAAAGATATTTGCCGTTCGCAGGGTAAAGGAATCCGACATGGAGAAGCTAGCAAAAGCCACTGGTGCAAACATTGTCAACAAGTTTACTGAGCTTGAACCATCCGATCTGGGGACCGCGGATCTCGTGGAAGTCAGGAAAATCCAGGAAGATGAGATGACATTTGTAAAGGGTTGCAAGAATCCGAAGGCAGTATCCATTCTCGTCCGAGGCGGTACAGAGCACGTTGTAGATGAGATGGAGAGATCACTTGATGATGCACTTAATGTCGTCGCCGTGGCAATAGAGGACGGCAAGATGATTACGGGCGGTGGCTCGACAGCCGTCGAGCTGGCTATGCGGCTCAGAGAATATGCAGCTACCGTCAGCGGTCGTGAGCAAATTGCAATTGATGCCTTTGCGGCGGCTATGGAAGTCATCCCGACTGCTTTATCAGAGAATGCTGGTCTCGATCCAATAGACATACTGATCGAGCTACGTAAGGCCCACAAGAGTGGTGAGAAGCACGCTGGTGTAAATGTATTCACCGGCAAGGTCACGGACATGCTCAAGGAAAACGTCATCGAGCCCCTGAGGGTAGGAAGGCAAGCGATCAATTCCGCAACGGATGCGGCAATCATGATATTAAGGATCGATGACGTCATCGCCGCGAAGGGCGAGACTAAGACAGGTGCAGGCGGTAAGGGCAAAGAGGGTAGCGGCGCTGGTGAAGAGGAATTTGGAGATTAAACGAAAACCATTCTCTTTCTCTCATTTTTTCAATTTTTTGATTGAATGTTTCTCCTGGTCTTTGAGCATTAAGCATATAATGTTTGACATAAGCTTAAGATATCGTCGATCTACATCCACGGAATAAATATTTTCTGAGCTATAACTGAGAAAATCTGTCAAGAGTGTATATCATGATTGGCCTATTTGAAGATCATAGAGCGTGACGCAAAAATATCTCAACTTCTTACAGATTCGTGACAACTTAATTCAATCCTTCGTCATTCGGAGATGATATTATGAAATGGGTTGAGGCAAAAGAGGGGCGAATATTTGTCATTCGTCTTGAGGACGATGAAATCATTCACGGTTGCATCGAAAGGTTCGCCAGAGAAAATGGCGTAAAATCAGCCTTTTTTATTGTTTTGGGCGGAACCAAAAAAGGCAGCCTAGTTGTAGGCCCAAAGGACGGAATAGCAAGACCAATCGAGCCGATGGTATCTGTTTTCTCGGGAGTACATGAAATATTGGCAGTTGGAACAGTATTTCCCGATGAGCAAGGAATTCCTCTCGCTCATGTACATGGTGCTCTTGGTCGCGGCGATCACACAATGGTCGGTTGCCTAAGGAAGGGGGTTCATGTATGGGAGTTCGTGGAGGTTGTTCTCATTGAACTGATCGTGCCAGATGTTCTAAGAAAGCGCGATGCTGAAAAGGGATTCGATGTTATTGATGGTGATTCTTGGTAAGCGTGCGCATATACCATTGATTGCTCGATTGAAATTGACTCGCACTTTGTATAAAAAATATGGTATGAAAAAAGCATGCATGATTGTAGCACCCCTGCAATACAGATGCTATACCAATTCTAATGTGGAAACTTTGAGATAAATGAAAAGCCGTGATGCAGAAATAATACATAGAGAATAACTTTCGTCGACATTCACTGCGTTCATGCGGGCAATCTAACAAATCATGAATTTTCACTTCAATTGCGAATGTACCAGTTTTTTCATATGTGAACTGATGCCCATTTTCGATAAGGCATTTCGAGGGCACACGCTTAGCCTAAGAAACCTCTACGATATGCCGCGCGAATGAGTATTTCAGTCATGTCTCTGCCTGACCTATGTCTTAGAATATCAACCATTTCCCTGGTTAAATCCAGATGTGTTTCATCGGGTGAGACGTCCAAATCGAGATTGGCAAGAGCATCCCTTAAATTCGCATGCACAAGACTCAAAGATTCGGGATCTAGGTAAGCTAGCGCATCTTTCATGTAGTCATCAAAATGAACGAATGTCTCCCTGATGAATTCAAGATCTCTATCACTGAGAGCATTGAGTCCAAGTATTTCCGGAGGTAGTCCAAGCGAATAAAGCGCCGCCGTGAAAGTTATAGCCCTTGGCAATCTCACTCCTTGAATGTTTCGAGAATAACCAAAGAGCCCGATGTGTAGTTTTCTTTTTCTTCTGCTCGGTACGAATTTTGCCATTTCGTTGATCAGCATTGCCAGCTGAGCAACTTGATTTCTATATTCCCTCGAGTATTTTTCAACAATTTCTAGACACCTCTTTTCATCAACCTCTTTTGCTTTCTCGGGCTTTCTGTCTCTAATCTTTTCAATTGCATTTCTTACCTTATCAGGCGGGTTGTCGTACTTGAATGAGGATTGTATGGTAAAAGTGTAAACCGATGGATATTCATCAATAACTCTTTCTACAGTTTCTGGTCTAAATCCTCCCCTGAAAGGTACCGAGCCAATCCCAATAATTGGATAGATTTCGATCCCGCTTTCTTCTTCGAATTTTCGCAACCTAAAGAGTGCTATCTTGTTGATAAGCACGGCAGTGATGAAGCCGTAATTCATGGCAGGATCTGACCTTGCCAGAAAAACTCTTTGTTGCTCTATTTCTTTGTCTTCGAGGTATTCTTTGGTAATTCTGTGAGCATTCAACATATGGTCAAGTTCTTCGAAAAGTGGTATAACATTAATCGTTTCCGGCTCAAAACGGCCAATCCACTCTGCGATCGTGATGTCTCCTTTTTTAAATTGCTTTGCTTGTTTTCCAACAACAAAATCTCTGTAGTATATGTATACTCTATCTAGACACTGAGCTGAGGACGTCATTGGCAGTATGACTTCAAAGATTGGAGAGATATCATCATTGTAAAACAGTTTGGCGGTGTCAAATGATCGTGGAATACTTTCTAGTGTCTCAAGGAGAATCTTTGCTTCATCTCTTTCAACACTTGGATTAGGAACTCTCGGAGTTATGAACACATCCCTACCTATTCTACAATTCCTGAAGAAAAGATCATATTTTGTAAGGAGTTTTTTTACAACAAAATTGTCAACTTCCTTTCCTTCACAATCCCACATCTGTTCATCGCAACCTAAGTGAGAAAAAACATAATATGCTTCTTGGATCTCATCTTCTCCTCCGAGTTCAGAGCTCTCGGCGAAGAAAGGCACGTTAACGTTGTCGGGATGTTGGGTGCTCATACACCGTGGAATTTTAGTTTTTGGACTCATTTCTCCTCGCTAGAGTGATGTTCATATTAAATTTTACCCTATATTTTAGCGATAGGAATTTGACAATTCCTGATAATCTTTGCGATCTTGATAAAAAATGAATCTAATTGATGCGAATATCGAATCAATTGGTCGTAATTCGTTAATTGGAACGATTAATGTTTGGTGCGGCGTTGGGCACCATGAATTAAGGGAGTTACGCTTTTTTATTAGAAGCACCAATTGATAAATGCAGAGCAAGCAGGTTGTTGGTACCATGGTTGTAGAATTATCAGCATCTCAGTGTCGAAATGTATGTTCTGAGAATGTTCTTGAATGTAAGACTTCAGCCGATTTGCCCGCTCTCTCGGGAATTCTTGGTCAGGAACGGGCAATCAAGGCACTTCAGTTTGGACTCAATGTTGCGGAAAGAGGATTTAACATATACGTTGCAGGTATTCCAGGTACTGGGAGAAGGACAGCTGTAGTAGAATTTGTTGAGGAGCTTGCCAAATCAAAACCAGTTCCGAGCGACTGGTGTTATGTGAACAATTTTAAAGATCCGACTAGACCTAAGGCTATTGAACTTCCAGCTGGTAAGGGTATCGTCTTTAAAAGGGAAATGGAGAAGTTCGTCTCATCGGTAATAGCTGCTCTTAAATTTGCATTTGAAAGTGATGACTACATTAAAGCACGGACTGGAATGCTAAGATCGTTGGAAGATGAGAGGAATACATTGAGCAAGCAGCTGAACAAAACTGCCGAAGAAAGCGGATTCATTCTCCAACAATCACAGATCGGTCTTGTTCTCGTGCCTGTCATTAATGGCAAAGCAATTACAGATGAGGAATTTCTGAGACTCCCTTCTGTACTTCAGAAGCAAATTCAGGAAAAAAGAAGCGCGGTTCAGAGCCAAATCTTTGGAATTTTGCGATCGCTACGAAACCTTGAACAGAAAGCAGAGGAGATGGTAAAAGATTTCAACAAAAGAGTCGCGAGTTTTGCCCTGGAACCATTTTTGGACATTCTCCGAGAGGAATTTAGCGGCGCCAGGGATGTGGTTGAGTACTTACTAGAGGTAAGAGACTACATTATTGAAAATCTGCCCATCATCCTTGAAGGACAACCGAAAGAACCGCAGATTCCATTTATGCTGCAACCATCTGATGATCCGCTAAAAAATTTTGCTGTAAATCTCTTTGTCGATAATTCAGCATTGAAAGGCGCGCCTGTAGTGATCGAACTAAATCCTACCTACGGGCGACTCTTTGGTTTTACCGAAAAGGAGGCTCGATTCGGAGCACTTGTAACTAATTTCACAATGATTCGTAGCGGATCAGCTCATAAGGCAAATGGTGGCTTTCTTGTTCTACCAGTCGAAGAACTTCTAAGAGATCCTATTGTCTGGGAGAGCTTGAAACAAGCGATAGCCAATGAAATGATAGAAATTGAAGACCCCGCCGCAAAGTTGGGTTATGTAGTTACGAAAACACTTCGTCCAAGTCCGATCCCCTTCAAGGTAAAGGTCATCCTTATAGGAAAACCAGATATCTATAACATCCTATATGCGCTAGATAAGGATTTTAGAGAACTTTTCAAAGTAAAAGCTGACTTTGATGTGACGATGGATAGGAATGAAGAAAACATTAGGAAATACGCATCATTCATTCGCACTCTATGTGAGAAAGAACATCTTCTCCATCTGGATCGAGGCGCGCTTGCCTATATCATAGAATATGGTTCGAGGCTTGCAGATCATCAGGAGAAGTTATCAACGAGATTTTCGGAGATTTCAGATGTTGTTAGAGAAGCGAATTACTACGCAAGACGCGACGGATCGTCTGTAATCACAAAAGAACATATTAGTATGGCATTGGATGAAAAGGTCTTCAGATCGAACATGATTCAGGAAAAAATCAACGAAGCTGTAAAAAGAAATCTTCTAATGATAGACACTGATGGAGAAAAGGTTGGACAAGTCAACGGTCTAGCGGTAATGGGCATCGGCGATTATGTTTTTGGTAAGCCTAGCAAAATTACCGCGAGCATTGGGATTGGACGTGAGGGAATCATCGACATAGAACGTGAATCGCAAATGGGCGGCCCGTTACATACGAAAGGAGTCATGATTCTCACCGGTTTTCTCAACGACCGCTATGCACGGGAGAAACCACTCAGCCTCAACGCTAGAATTGTTTTTGAGCAGAGTTATTCTGGCGTAGACGGAGACAGCGCTTCAAGCACGGAACTTTATGCTATCCTTTCGGCTCTTTCAGAAAAACCTGTCAAGCAGTACATTGCGGTCACGGGTTCCATAAACCAGAAGGGAGAGGTCCAAGCGATAGGCGGGATCAATGAGAAAATTGAAGGTTTCTATGAAATCTGCAAGTATAAAGGACTTACAGGGAAGCAGGGTGTTCTCATACCGCATAGCAATGTACAAAATCTTATGCTAAGAGAAGAGGTCGTAGAGGCGGTGAGAAGTGGAAAGTTTCACATTTATCCAGTTAAGACCGTCGATGAAGGCATCGAAGTGCTCACAGGAGTTGCTGCGGGAAGGAAGCTTGTTGATGGTACATTCGAGAAAGGGTCAATTAATGATTTAGTTCAGAAAAAACTTTCAGACATGGCAGAAAGAGCAAAGGAGTACAAGTTATGATGATATCATATGCGTATAGTCATCACAGTGGAGTTTTCGATTTGAAAAAAAGTATCTAATACCGGTCCATTCATGGGAAGAATGTATTTGATCCATGACCATTTTTGTACGGTGCATATTTAGCGATACTGCTACGAATATGTGCACAAAATCGTCATTTTCTAAAGTCGTTTAATAATAGCAACAATAAAATTAAAAGAAAGTCGGGTATTTCAAAATCCGCATGCGTCTTCTTATAATAGGATGCGGGTCAATAGGAAGTACCCTTGCCAAGGCACTCGACAATATGCCCGAAGTAGATCTAATTTATATTACAGACAAGAACAGGGGCTGTACTGCCGATTTGGTTAAGAAACTTCGCAAAGTTAGATCTGTGGGAAATACCGAAATGGATTTAGATTCAATTGCCAAGGAGGTTAACATCGTTGTTGAAGCCGCAAGCCAAGAAGCAGCAAAGCATTATGTCCCGTTTTTCCTTGAGCGTGGCGTTGATGTGATGGTGTTAAGTGTTGGCGCATTCGCGGACGAAAAGTTCAGAGACAAATGCTTTCAACTAGCTAGAGAAAAGAATTCTCGAATTTACGTACCGTCTGGCGCGATAACAGGCACGGACGGACTCCGATCTGCATCAACTGGCAAGATCGATGAGGTGATACTAGTCACCACGAAAGGACCAAATAGCCTCAAATCGGTGGAATACTTTAAGAAAAAACGCATAGACTTTGATGCAATTAAGGAACCCATGATTGTTTTTGAGGGAACCGCCCGGGAAGCCGCTGCGAACTTTCCAAAAAACATGAACGTTGCGGCAACCGTCAGTCTGTTGGGTGTAGGATTTGATAAGACGAAGGTAAGGATCATCTGTGATCCGAGGTCCGAAAGGAACAGGCATACACTTATAGTCAAGGGATCATTTGGCGAAATCACTTCGACAACAGAGAATGTCCCATTTCCTAACAATCCATCTACAAGTTATTTAGCAGCCCTTTCGGCAATTTCCGCTCTGAGGCGCATCATTACAAATATCTGGATAGGTATCTGATCCGATCAGAGTCATCCCCTGCCTTCTATAATTTTAATCTGCATAGGAACTGTTATAAATTTCATAGGAAGTTTCAAGACGAGTGATTCGATGAATTCGAAAGTAAAGCGCATTTTTTCAAACGTTTCAGAGGAAATTGATGCAATTCTCATTCTGAATGATGTTGAACCAAACATTGATTCTACATTCTTTTACGTAACTGGTCTCGACTCAGGCATTTTCGAGGGCTCCTGTTTAATACTCTGGCCTGATGGAAGCACTGAATTGATTTCGTCAAAACTTGAAGAAGCGAGTGCCCGCTCTGCTTTTCAAAATTTCAAGATATTCGAAAAGACTGCGGAACGAAACAAGATGATTGAAGAATCGCTCAGAGGAATCAATCGAATTGGGTTGAACTTTTCCTCACTCACCGTCAAGAACTATAAAGAGATCAATAAACTATTGGATGAGGCAGAGAAGGTGGATGTTTCATCCGCCATAGAAAAGACCCGTCTTGTAAAGGAGTTGGATGAGATAGAGAAAATAAGAAAAGCCTGTAGGATTGTTTCTGCGGTGGCAGATGAAATACCGAATTTTCTGACCGAAGGCATAACAGAATACGAAGCAGCCGCGGAAATTTCCTACAGGATGCAAAAAATGGGTGCTACTTCGCCCTCTTTCGATCCGATCATTTCATTTGGCTCGAATTCAGCAGAGCCTCATCATTTGTCTTCCGACAACAAACTTTCAATCGGTCACTGTACTTTGTTCGATTTTGGAGCCAAATATAAGCGTTATTGCTCAGACATCACACGGACTTACTTCTTCGGGAGACCTTTGTTCGAATTCGAAGAAATGTACGAAATCGTGCTCGAGGCGCAGCAATCTGCAATTGATATGATGCGAGCAGGAATCATGGCGAGGGATGTTGATGCACGTGCAAGAAAGATCATTGATTCCACTTGTTATAAGGGCAAATTTGTACATTCATTGGGTCATTCAATAGGTCTCGCAGTTCATGACGGCGGTAGGATATCCCAAGATAACGATCTTGTCCTAGAAGAGAATATGGTTTTTACGATAGAACCGGGCATATATGTATCTGGCAAGGGTGGAATAAGAATCGAAGATAACGTCAGGGTCACAAAGGATGGCTGTGAGATACTGACAACGGCCCGAAGGGAGTTGTTGGTGATTTGAGTATAGGATTTATTGGAATTTGCGGTTGACTAGCTGGTGGCAGACAGAGGGAATTTCTGTCACGTGAAATATTAATTAATTGTATCTAGCAGGTTCAGAATTGTCGATGATAATCTCAACTCTCCATGCGTGGATAGGATTGCTGGCATATGTTTGAGAGCGAGAATCGCAGTAAAATGGGGATATGCATCATCAACCACTTCGAGGAGTGATTCAACTGGGCCAATGTGTGAGGACGCGATTAAAGTTGCTCGTTTTGGAAATGCTGGTTGATACGAAAACTTAGTGAGGATAGCAATTAAATCTAAAGTAAGATAAGACGCTAAGCTTCCTCGACTCGAAGTTTCAATAGAAGAGAAAATCGAAGAAGTCAAGTATCTTGTCTGAACGCGTTGAATGCAAAGTTGTGAATACAAATGCTATATATTTGACGAGGTGCGAAAGAATTTGCTTTTAAATTCTTTTGGAAGGAAGGTTAACTGGGATGAAGTGCGTGCTAAAGAGATTGCTTGTGCTATCGCACACAACGGCAATCGTAGGGAATCATACTATGAAGGATTCGATGGCATTTGTAGGTTTGAGATTGTTAAAGAGAACGATCTTGAGTTTTTGGGGAGAAAATCCGATATCGAGGTAGTAAATATGCTCTCAGTGAAAAACCTTCCAATGGCCATTTAGACTGCATTATGGACCCCAGGCATCAGGTCTTATGGTTCATGAAATTATCTATCATGCAGCAGAAGCCGATGAAGTCGTTAAGAGACGAATTTTTTTGACTGGTATCTTAGGCAAAATGATTGCAAGCGATGGAGTTACAATAGTCGACGACGTAACGATACCTGGTGCTTATGGCTCGATATCGTTTGACAATGAGGGTACTCCGGGCTCTCGTAACTCCATCATTGAAATGGGCAAAATTGTTAGAAAGATCGTAAAGTATGCGCTGCTTCTCGGAAATATTTTTGAAGTACTCGCAAATGTGACGGGAAATGGCTAATGATCCTACCGTTGTTGGAGCAAGTATTGTTCCGACAGCATGTTTTGAAGCGAAAGAACTGAAAGGTGCATAGGCAGACACTGAGATCACACACTTTGACTCATGCGCGCTCGAGGATTACTCTCATCCTATCACCGACATTCTTTAGTCTTCCCGGATCACCGAGGATTCTGCCGACTGGAGTGACCTTGGATATAGCTTCAGGCTTATTGCTGCGGCTCACCGGTGTTGGTCCATAGAATAGGCAAAGCGCATTACCATCGGGCCAGAATGCAACCTCGCCAACTTCCATTAACGTTTTGCCTCTTTCTAATTCTGCAGCTATTGGAATTTCAAAGTAAATCTCAGCGCCCCACACATTTGTGTAAGCTTCAAAGGGAAGTGCATCCCAGATCTCCATTGCAGTCTTTGTGTCATTGAGTTCAATGAGATATTCATCATTTGGGGTAATCATTTTGATTTTTTTTGTCAAGACTCACCAAACCTCCTCTTGAATGGAGATCGCAGCAAACTGCAATCTGTGTGTGTCATTTAGAACAACTTTTTTGAAGAAAATCTTTGCTGTGATCGGAGATCAAAAAAGTAAAGAAGGGAGAGAATGCTTATTGAGCAGGTTTCTTTACTTCAAATAGGGATCGTATTTCTTTGCCCACGACTTCTATTAGCCTTTCAGATTCCTGTTTCTCAAGCTCTTTCATCTTTTTCAATCCGTTCTTCCAATCGGCAATCCATTCTTTGGAGAATTCGCCAGAAAGAATTTTATCAAGCATTCTATCCATCGCCTTTCTCGTTTCGTCTGTGATTATGTAATCTCTCTGAGTAAGTCCACCGAATTCAGCGGTGTTACTGACGTTTTTCCACATGTGTATAAGCCCCCCTGCCTGAATGAGATCTACGATGAGCTTGAGTTCATGGAGACATTCAAAGTAGGCGAGCTCCGGCTGATATCCTCTCTTCACAAGCGTTTCAAAGCCTGCGATGATCAGACCAGTGACGCCACCGCATAGTACGGCTTGTTCTCCGAAGAGATCGGATGTCGTTTCTTCATGGAAGGTTGTTTCAATCACGCCTGCCCTTGTTGAGCCGATCCCTTTCGCTAAGGCTAGCACGATTTCCTTCGCGTGGCCTGTATAGTTCTGTTCAACGGCAATGAGTGCGGGTACGCCAAACCCTTCGAGGTAGAGCTCACGCTCACGTTTTCCTGGCGACTTTGGGGCTACCATGATAACATCAACATTCTTTGGGGGGATGACCTGTTTATAGACAATAGTAAAGCCATGGGCAAAGTCTAGAGCACATCCAGGCTTCAAATTTGGGAGGACATATTTCTCGTAGATTTCTCCTTGAACTTCGTCTGGAAGCAGCATCATTACGATGTCAGCATTCTTGACGGCATCAGGCATTTCCATGACAGTCATGCCATCTTTCCTTGCAAGTTCCCAGGAGTTTCCATTCTTTCTTAGCCCAACGACAACGTTGAGGCCACTGTCTTTAAGGCAGAGGGCCTGGGCTCTTCCTTGACTTCCATAACCAAGAACGGCAATTCTCTTTCCCGTCAGAATATTCAGATCCGCATCTTTATCATGATAAATCTTTGCCATATTTTTCACCTGATGTTTGCTTTGCACCATAAAGCATGGGGATATATAAACAAGATTCGTTTCAAACATGACTCTTTTGACGATTACTGCTCATTGAATTTGTGAACGTCGTAGCAAGTTCATTTCTTGGATCAAGTTCCCAAGGACATCCGAGACCATTTTCAACGTAGTCAGCGGAGGTTACATCCTGTATGGCACGCAAAGCATGTAAAAGCTTACCATTCAAGGACGAATTCCTGACCTCAATAATCATTTCAACATGAGCGTCATCTCCATGGAAAAATACTCTATGTAGTTCAACCTTCCGCCTTACGAGTTCCGAAATTACCCTGGGAAAAATGCTTTGTGTGTTTTTTCCGGTGATTCTCAAGACTTCCACTTACATCGCCCCCATACTAATTCTTTTCCACCTCCTGGTGGAATCATCGGCAACACATCTTCTTCAGGATCTACACGAACATCCACAATGAACGGGACATCTGACTTTAATCCCTTTTCCAGAGCCTCTCTTAACTCTGAAGGTCTTTCGACAATTACGCCATCGGCCCCAAAAGCCTGTGCAAGTTTGATAAAATCGGGGTTATTCTTTAATTCAGTTCCGGAATATCTTTTTTGCCAGAATAACTTCTGCCATTGTTTCACCATTCCTAGCCAACCGTTATTCATAAGGCATACGAGTACGGGAAGATTCTCTGACACTGCGGTTGCGAATTCTTGAAATACCATCTGCAAACTCCCATCACCAGCAATATCAATAACTGGTTTCTCAGGAAATGCAATTTTTGCACCAAGGGCTGCAGGAAATCCAAATCCCATTGTTCCGAAACCTCCAGAAGTTATGAATTGCCTGGGATGACGAACCTTGAGAAAATGAGCTGCCCACATCTGGTTCTGTCCCACTTCAGTCGTCACAATTGCATTATCTGGCATTATTGTGTTGAGCTCATGAATGACCTTCTGAGGCTTGATTGGATTGCCTCCTATATCAATGCAACAGTCGCATTCCTCTCGCATTGTCCTCATCCTCTGAGACCACGCTGTGTCTTTTCTCGATCCATTTATGCCCGAAAGGATCAGCCGCAGTATTTTCTTGGCATCTCCAATCAATCTTACCTGGGTTCTAGGACTTTTACTGACCTCGCCCGCGTCGATATCGATATGGATTATCTTGACATTTCCAGATAAGACGCTCTGATTGCCGGCGCTTCTGTCGGAAAATCGAGTACCAACTGCAAGGAGCACATCACATTCCATAAAAGCCCGTCTCGCAACTTCTCGGCCATGCATGCCAATGACGCCGAGACATAATGGATGATCCTCCGGAACAGCACCCTTTCCCATGATCGTAGTTACAACTGGAGCCATCAGGGCTTCAGCCAATTGAAGAACCTCCATGCTCGCATTTGACCAAATCACTCCGCCCCCAACGAGTAGTAGAGGTCTCTCCGCCTCTAAGATCATCTTGATCGCGCAGGAAAGTTCAGATAAGTCTTCAGCCGGTCTTACTACTGAAAATTCCTTTTCAAGCAGTTCATCTGGAAGATCTGTTCGCATGATATCCACAGGAAGGTCAATATGTACAGGACCGAACCGTCCCGTTGTTGCAATCTTAAATCCCCTCTTGACTGCTTCTGGGATATCCTTGGGGTCCAAAACTCTGAAGTTATGCTTCGTTATGGGCATCATAAGGCTGAAAGAATCAGCTTCTTGGAAGGCATCATTACCTATTAGGTGGGTAGCTACTTGTCCAGTTATCACGAGCATGGGAGAGGAATCGATGTAGGCAGTTGCAACGCCAGTCACAAGATTTGTCACCCCTGGACCAGATGTTGAGGTACACACGCCCGGTCTGCCGGTTGCTCGTGCATATCCATCAGCCATATGTGCAGCACATTGTTCATGGCGAACGAGCACATGACGTATTTTGGAATCCAGTAGGTCGTCGTAAAGGGGGATTGTCGTTCCTCCTGGCAAACCAAAGATCACATCGACGCCATGTCGCTCGAGTAATTCTACAACTGCTTTTGAACCCTTCAAAAGCTACCCTCCATAATTCGACAATGGGTGAGGACATCCCACACAGGATGCCTCTAACTAATTATGATCACCACTGCGCTAATACAAGAAATAGTCCGGAAACTAGAGCGCGTGGTCATATCTAGCACGTTCGTCCTTTATCTCGAGATCACTATTTAATATTTGCTAGATATGACAGAGAAGTTAAATGCAAACAGCTGAATCCGCTAACCTTTGTGGCGTTGACAATCTAATAAGTTATCTGTTTCCATGCTGAGATCCTTTTGGTGGGAATGCTTTTATTTGAATCGTGCGCAGTGTATGCTTTGATGACGATAGTTTTTCACGAGAGGTACCTTGATCACATGCAATATAGAGGCCATCCCGAGCGTCCAGAGAGATTGATGACTGTTGTTAGAAAAATGATCGATTTAGATTTATGGAAGGACGTATTAAAACCTGAAGCCGCGACCGAAAGTGATTTACTGCTCGTTCATACGAAGGATCACGTGGAAACCATAAGGAACGCTGACGAGGGTTTTCTCGATCCTGATACATACATCAGAAATGAAACTTTTGAGATTGCACTTCTTGCTGCGGGGGGAGCGATCGCAGCTGCTAATTATGCTTTCTTTCATAGAAAACCTGTTTTAGCACTATTGAGACCGCCAGGACATCATGCTGGAAAGAACTTTTGTGGCGGCTTTTGCTATTTTAACAATGTGGCGATCGCTGCAAAAAGACTTTCTTTGAACCGGCTGGCGATTGTTGACCTCGACGTTCACCACGGCAATGGCACAGAGAACGTTTTCTATGCAGATAGGAGTGTGCTTTTCATATCGTTGCATCAATATGGAATATACCCATGCAGTGGCGCCGCTGAGGATGTTGGTGTCGGAGAAGGAGAAGGCTTCAACATCAATATTCCCTTGGGAAGTGGATCGGGCGACGGAACCTATTTCTATGCCTTCGAAAAGATAGTTCAGCCGTTGATGTTACAATTTCAGCCGGAAGCTCTTCTGGTGAGTTTGGGAATCGACGCGCATCATAAAGACCCCCTTGCCTCGATGAAATTGTCATCCTATGGGTATGTAGAATTATGCCGGCGATTAATTCAAATTTCCCCCGATTCTAGAATAGCGTTCATGCTTGAAGGTGGCTACGATCTTGAAGCAACCGCCGATGTTCTTTCTGCATTAGTTGCACAATTCCAGGTAAAGAAAATCCCCCTTAGGCACGAACAAATGACAGATTTAGAGATTGTTGGCAAAAGGTTTGTAGATAATGTGGTCAACGTGCAGAGAAAGTATTGGGATCTTTGATTTTTTGCCGCTCAGGTTCATATATCGCTACTTAGATTCGGAAGAAAACACTCAATAGCCTGTTAGCATCCTGAGGATGCACCAATACGCGAGGACGAGAAAGATGAAGGTTAGAGTTGGTATCAACGGCTATGGTACGATCGGGAAGAGAATAGCATTTGCAATTGCGAAACAGGACGACATGGAAGTTGTTGGTGTTACCAAAACGAAACCAAGTTATGAAGCGCGGCTGGCAATTAAGGAAGGCATTTCTCTGTATGCGGCGAAACATGAACACATCGAAGCATTCGAAAAGGATGGTATTAAGGTTGAAGGGACGCTTGAGGACCTTCTTTCAAGGGTTGATATCATGGTGGACGCAACACCTGGAGATGTTGGCGCTCTTTACAAACCAATTTACGAAAAAGCAGGCGTGAAAGCAATATTCCAGGGCGGTGAGAAACACGGTGTTGCGGGAATATCATTCAATTCATTTGCTAATTATCATGAAGCTTGGGGTGCAAGGTTTGTGCGTGTGGTGAGTTGCAATACCACAGGTCTGATAAGGACTCTTTATCCAATCGATAAAGTATTTGGAATAGAACGAGTTTTTGCTGCCTTGATCAGGAGGGGTGCAGATCCCGCAGATCGGAAGGGTGCCGCACTTAACGCGATTGAACCAAGTCTTAAGCTTCCGACGCATCACGGTCCAGATGTTCAGACGATTATGCCTTGGTTGAACATCGAAACAATGGCAGTGGTGACCCCTACGACTCAAATGCATATTCACTGTTTAGCCGTTGATCTGAAGAAGAAGGCAAAGGACGAGGATATTTTGTCAGTTTGGGATAAAGTTCCTAGAATAAAATTTGTGAGCGGCAAACACGGCATTAAGTCCTCTGCGCAGATCATGGAACTCGCTCGAGATCTCAACAGGCCTCGGGGAGATTTCATGGAGATTATTGTTTGGGAAGATGGAATAAAGGTCGTGAATAGTACGCTTTACTACTATCAGGCCGTTCACCAGGAAAGTGATGTGATACCAGAGAATATCGATTGCATTAGGGCAATGATGAAGCTTGAAAGGGATCCACTCAAGTCGATAAAGAAAACAGATAGATCTCTTGGCATCGGTAAATGAGCAACCTTTCTCAATAGAATACTTTTTGCATGTTCAGTAGTATTAATTAATACTATGCCCCTAAGAGTAGCTATAAACGGATTTGGCAGGATTGGCCGCTCCTTTTTCAGGTGCGCTATTGAAAGACCAAACTATGTGGATGATTTTGAAATTGTGGCAATCAATGATCTTGCAGCTCCTCGAATACTTTCTCATCTGTTGAAATATGATAGTGTGCACGGAAAACTTCATGCAAAAATAGAATTGGAAGGAAGCCTTTTGAAAGTCAACGATAGAACGGTTAAATTTCTATCTGAAAAGGACCCTTCTCGTCTGCCTTGGCAAAAAGAAGAGGTCGACGTCGTTATTGAAGCAACTGGATTTTTTGTTGATAGAAGAGCAAGTAAGCATCATCTCGAGGCTGGAGCGAAGAAAGTTCTAATAACAGCACCGGCTGTCAATCCTGACATCACTGTAGTTTTGGGTGTGAATCTGGAGAAATATGATAAGGTGAAGCACAATATTATCTCAATGGCTTCGTGTACGACGAACAGCGTAGCGTTGCCTGCAAAAGTCCTCAATGACAATTTTGGCATAATTTGCGGTCTCATGACAACGGTTCATGCATATACCACTGATCAAAGACTACTGGACTTCCCTCATACTGATCTGAGGAGGGCCAGGTCTGCCCCTATGTCTATTATTCCAACAACGACTGGTGCGGCAAGAGCGGTATCTGAAGTTCTTCCAGAACTCGAAGGTAGGCTCGATGGTTTAGCCCTCCGAGTTCCTGTTCCAAACGGATCAATTTCTGATTTAACTGTTTGGCTTATGGAGAATGTTGAAAAGACTGAAGTAAACGAAGTTCTCAAAAAAGCAGCGGAAGGTTCTATGAGGGGTTTGCTTGGTTATTCGGAAGATCCAATAGTGTCAGTTGATATAGTGGGCGACCCACGATCCTCCATCATCGATGCGCAAAGTACCATGGTTTCAAAGGAAAAAGGTAATTTAGTCAAGGTGCTATGCTGGTACGATAATGAATGGGGATATTCAAATCGATTGATCGACTTCCTTTCATACATCCTTTGAGGTGTTGTTATGAGGGAATTCAATACTCTGGACGATTTCGATGTAAGAAAAAAGACCGTTCTCTTGAGGGTAGATATAAACTGCCCATTGAAGAAGGACACGCTAGAAATTGAGGATGCCAATCGAATACGGCAAGTAATCCCAACACTGAAAGAATTGCTCGATAAGCAGGCCAAAGTTATCATTCTTGCCCATCAAGGAAGACCAGGTGACTGGGATTTCATACCACTGAACGAGCACGCCTCTATTTTGAGCAATTTTCTAGGAAAGGAAGTACGGTACGTAGATGATCTCGTAGGGCAACAAGCGGTCGAGGCAATAAGATCTCTCAATCCAGGTGAAGCTATTCTCCTGAAGAACGTACGCGAATTGCCCTATGAACAGGATAAGAAATCACCGGAAGAGCACGCAAAGTCTGAACTCGTTAGCGTGCTTGCCCCGCATGTAGATTTATATGTCAATGATGCATTTGCCGCAGCTCATAGGGCTCACTGTTCGTTGGTGGGCTTTCCTCTTGTGGTACCATCGGCTGCTGGTCGGTTAATGGAAAAAGAACTGAACATGTTAAAGAAGCTTTTTGAAAATCCAACAAAGCCGTCTGTATTCGTTCTCGGCGGCTCGAAATTAGCCGACATTGTTGCGGTAGTAAGCCGTTTGATCTCTAAGAAAATTGCCACTCGTGTCATTCTTGTTGGATTATCTGGACATGCATTTCTCAAGGCAAGAGGAGTTAATCTCGGGGCATGTAATGAGGAAATCCTCGAAAGCGAGTTGAGCGAGGACAGTCTGGTCTCGGCAAAGAAACTTCTGGAGGAGAAAGGCGAATACATAATACTTCCTCACGATGTCGCAATCGAGGTTGATGGTAAACGGCGAGAGATTCTCGTAGGCGATCTTCCTTCGGAATATCCAATCCTGGATATAGGCAGAGCATCAATCGAGAAATTCATTAAGATTATTCAGAATGCGAAGACAGTTTTCATGTCAGGGCCTGCTGGGATGATTGAGAAAAGGGAATTCACGCTCGGTACAAGAGAATTACTCAAGGCAATGGCCAGCTCGCATGCATATACAGTTATTGGAGGTGGCCATACAGTCAGTGTTGCAGAGTCGTTGAAGATTTCTGACCGCCTTACATATGTAAGTACTGGCGGAGGAGCACTAGAGACTTACATGATGGGCAAGCCGCTTCCTGCGGTTGAAGCCCTCAAATTAGCTGTGAGGAGAAGCTCATAAGATCTCCCGCATTCTTTCAATAGCCTCTTCAATCCTCTCCACAGGTTGGGTTAGAGCTATTCGGACATAACCTTCACCATATTCTCCGAATCCAACTCCCGGCGTAACAACAACCCCGGTAGCTAGCAGTCTCTTGGAAAAGTCCATCGAGTTCTCTTCGACCGGAATCCATAGATAGAAGGTTCCTTTTGGCGGCTTAACATCGAAGCCAAGGCTTTTCATTCCTCTGACAAACACATCTCGCCTTTTGAGATATATCTGGCAATTTCTTTCGACGCTCAACGGCTTCTTAGAATCGACATATTGATTTAGTGCACATATAGCGGCTTTCTGAATGAATTTTGGAACACCAGAATCGACCTGGGATTTGACCTTTTTTAAGCCTGAAATCAGGCTTTCGTTGCCTACGGCATATCCAATCCTATATCCAGTCATGTTGAAAGTCTTTGACAAAGAACCGAATTCGATGAATTCTCTCCCATATTTCAATATGCTGGGCGCAACGTAACCATCAAAGGTGATCTCCGAATACGCATTATCATAGCAGACGATCGTCCCCGTCTCACGGCCCCATTTAGCCAGTTGTTTTAAGAATGCGTCGGTTGCAACAGCACCGGTGGGGTTGTTTGGGTAATTAACAAAGAGCATTTTCGCATCTTCTGGAAGTTTATCTAAGTCGACAAGAAAATTATTATCAATTAGTAACGGAAACCTCAAAGGAACTCCATCAGATAGTAGAGTGCCTCCCTGAGCATATACAGGGTACGAAGGACTTGGCACAAGAACTTTATCGCCTGGGTTTATGAATGCTCTGCAAATATTGACTAATCCCTCTTTGCTTCCCATTGTTATAACGACTTCCTTTTCGGGATCAAGATCCACGCCGAAGCGCTTGAAATACCAATCGGCAACCGCTCTCCTCGTTTCTGCCTCGCCAGCACTCGTAGGGTATTGATGGTTCGCGGGATCTTTTACTTCCTTAATAAGCGTTTCAACGATTTCGCTTGGCGTCGGAATATCAGGGTCGCCGATTCCGAAGTCAATGATATCAATGCCCTTTGCTCTCAGGGCGCTTGTTTTTGCTTCAATCTCTGCGAATAGATATGGGGGAATTTTCTTCAATCTTTCTGCAATTTCATGCGTCATCGAAATCACTCCAGTTGAAATTACCTTCATACACACAAACCGCGGGACCACGCATTAGAATTGAAGTGAGCGTCTTCGGAACTACGATAACAAGAGAGCCGCCGGGTAGTTTGACTTTGATTTCTTTATCAAATTCTACACGTCCCGTAATTGCAGCTGCTACAGTAGTAGCGCATGCACCAGTTCCGCAGCCTAAAGTCCATCCAGCTCCCCTCTCAAAAACTTCCACTTTGATCTCATCTCTTTCCACTGTGGCAAACTCAACATTAGTTCTTTTTGGGAACATTGAATGCTTTTCTAATAACGGACCAATTGTCTTCTTTTCTTCTGTCGTAAAATCATCAAAAGTGACGAAGTGTGGATTTCCTATAGAGACCGCGGTGCCTTTGACTTTTCTCCCATCGATTTCAATTATTCTGTCGATAAACTCCCCGTCGAATTTTACTGGGATTTTCTTGCAGTCCAAAACAGCCTGGCCCATGTCGACGATAACTTCCGAAACAGCACCTTCATTGACAAGGCATTCGACATGCTTTATTCCAGCCAGCGTTGATATACGCATTTTTTTGCTTTTTATTATTGAATGATCATAGAGGTGTTTTGCGGCGCACCTTATCCCATTTCCACACATTTCAGCCTCACTGCCATCAGCATTAAAAATCCTCATTCTTGCATCTGCATCGCTCGTTGGCGAAAGAATTAGGATTCCATCTCCGCCTATTCCATAATGTCTATCGCACATTCTTGCCGCTCCTGAAGCGGTGGGTGTCAATCTTCCCGTTTGATCATAAATGAGGATAAAATCGTTTCCGATGCCGTGATATTTCCAGAATTTCAAACCATCAGCCTCGACGGTATCTTCTGAAGTCTCAGTAAATCGTCTAGAGTCTCAGCCTCGCGTATGACATTTGCAACTCCATTGCAGACTAGAATTTCACGGCATCTAGGCCGAGAATTATACTGGGAGCTCATGGCAAATCCATATGCACCTGCGTCATAGACCACGAGGAGATCCCCCTCTTCTAATCGTGGGAGAAGTCTTTCTTTTGCAAGGAAGTCTCCAGACTCACAGATGGGGCCAACGACGTCATAAATCACCTCTCCTGGGGCATTGAGTTTGTTTGCCACAACTACGTGGTGGTAAGAGCCGTAGAATGCGGGTCGTATGAGCACATTGAAGCCAGCATCTACACATGCAAATTTCTTTTCAGAAGTTTCTTTAATATCGACAATCCTGGTTAACAAGACTGTAGTGTCAGCCACGATGTATCGGCCTGGCTCAACAGCTAGAGTTTTGACCGAGCAACCCTCTTCGATCTTCGAAACAACTTCCTTAGCCAGAAGTTCCAAATCCATCGGTTTTTCCTCGGGCTTATAGGGTATACCGATTCCGCCACCGATATCAATAAATTCGAGATTTATTTTCAGCTTATCTTCAAGTTCTCTTGCAATGGATGTCAGAACTTCCGTCACCTTCACGAACGGCTCGACATCTTGAACGCCTGCACCAATATGTGCATGCAAACCTACCGGGATAAGATCAAGATCTACGGCCTCAGTATATGCCCTGACTATTTCCTCCTTGGGAATTCCAAATTTAGATTTCCTACTTCCTGTGACAACGTGATCGTGATGACCTGCGCCAACATCAGGGTTGACTCGTATCGATATTGGAATTTCCTTCTTGATTTTCGCAAGCCTGCGCATTTCTGAAAATGAATCAATGTTGATCAATACTCCCTTTGAAGCGACAGCCTCTAGCTCTTTAGTCGAAACACTCACCCCAGTATACATGATTCTATCTGGGGAGAAACCAGCCCTCAGGCACGTTTCAACTTCGCCTATTGAAACGGCATCAATATAGCTTCCTTCCTGCCTTAATATCCTAAGAATTGCTAAATTTGTATTAGCTTTGCAAGCATAGTGAATGCGCGTTCGAATATAGCGAGAGAAGACCTTGTTGATCCGCCTAAAATTCTCCCTAAGCGCGAGCTCATCAGTAACATAAACGGGGGTTCCATACCTTTCGGCCAACTTTGTTACCGGGATACCACCAATTAACATTTCACCATTAATGCACTCGAATTCTCTCAATTCAACCACCTATGTATCGATCGTGAAGAAGTTTGACTACCTCATGAGCTCTCTCACTCGGAACAACAAAATTCAAGGCTATGTCCGAGGCACCTTCAGAGATCAGCTCGACATTTGCCTGTGCTTCTTCAACGACTTGGAATATTTTAGCTGCCACACCCATTGTATCGATCATGTTATCACCTACTGCGCAAATCAGAGACATATTGTTCTTTACCATCAGTTTTTCCATTCTCGACTCACCAAGGTCATTGATTTTCTTCAGAGCTTGCGGAACATCTGATGTCGGAATCACTATTGCAAGGGTTGAAAGGGATGTTGAAATTGCATAGGTTGTAATGCCATCTTCGCCGATGGCATTGAGAAGATCTGATACAATTCCAGCCTGATAGGCGATTTCTGATGAATAGATCTTAACGATCGAGAGATCTGATTTGATCGCAACACTCCTCAGAAGACTCGTTGCTGGGGAACGGAGATTATGAATGAGCGTCCCGCTAGCTTCGGGATTGAAGGTATTTTTTACAATCAATTTGATTTTCTTCCGGCGAACTGGTTCAATTGTTCTCGGATGAAGCACTTTTGCACCAAAATATGCAAGTTCGCCAGCTTCTCCATAATCCATTTCCCTTATCGTCCTTGCCGAAGGAACAATTCGTGGATCTGCTGTCATGAATCCATCGACATCGGTCCAGATTTCCAAGTAGTCTGCTCCAATCCCATATGCAACTACGGCTGCTGAGTAATCTGAGCCACCACGACCGAATGTAACTGGTTTTCCGTTCTTTCCACGTCCGTAATAGCCCGTAATGACTGGAACTTTACCAGAATTCATCAATGGAAGTATTGTCTTCTTGAAATTCGCTGCAGTTGAATTCAGATCTGCAAAACCATTTCCGTGGACGCCCAAGGCCACTATACCAGCCTCTTCAGCAGTCAGCGGTATCGCATCGATTCCGCGTGCCTTTAGTAGAGATGAAATCATGATGACCGATAACCGCTCGCCCCAGCTTGCAATGGTATCCCCTGTAGCCGGATCCTTTGTAGTCTTATAATGTTCCAGATATGGTCCCAATTTCGAAAGCGATTCCTTTATCTGTGTTGAGTAGGTACTGGATCCAGCGTCACTCATTTTTGGTGCTACTTGATCGATGTATTTCGATTCTAGAAATGCGAGGAGCGACTCCGGACTCTGATCATCGTCTTTCATCCATGCAAATAATGCATTGGTCACCCCTGATTGCGCCGAGACAACGATTGCCTTCTTGGCATTTTCATGCGCGATAATGTTCAATACACGCTCAATAGCATCTTTAGAGCCAACACTCGTTCCTCCAAACTTCATAACTTTCATCAAAGCTCTAACACCTCACTCATTGAATGGATTTTACCGTCATTTCTTTGCCATACCCATCGGATAGCATGAATCACGCCCTCAGCAAAAGCCTCTCTTGAATGTGCCCGATGAGTAAGTTCTAGTCTTTCTCTTTTTCCAGCGAATATAACAGTGTGTTCACCAATAACATCGCCACCCCTGAGCGCATGAAGGCCAATTTCTTTACCCCTTGGTCCAGTGATTCCTTCCCTACCTGTTACGAGTTTGCTTATGCCTGTAATATTGCTAATAATTTCGGCCGCTTTTTTGGCCGTTCCAGAAGGTGCATCTTTCTTCTGATTATGATGAAATTCAATGATCTCTACATCATAATCCTTCAAAGTTCTAGCCATTACTTCGCAAGTATTCCAAAATACGTTAACGCCAATCGAAAAATTCGGAGAAATCACTGCTGAGACTTGATGCCTCCGTATAGAAGTTGAAAGCTTTGCAATAAACTCTGGGGGAATACCAGTTGTCCCTATCACCATATTCACGCCAGCTGGTGGTACCTTCATCAAATTCCTTTTAGCCGCATCTGAAGTTGTGAAATCTACGTATACATCAGCGCCTTGTAGGGCTACATCTAATTTGTCATCGCCAACAGCGATTACGTCACTTTGGATTTTCTTCCCAACGTTTTTTCCAAATGACGAAACAATCGCTCCATAAAGCTCCATGTCTTGTTGTTGTGAGATAAGATCACAAATGAGGGTACCCATTTTTCCAGTCGCACCAGCTACGACGACTCGAATCAATGTTTTCACCACACAATCTCTTAAGTCTCACTGATCTCCAATACTTATGCCCAGCTCACGTAGTGTGTTTTTCAAAATTTCGAGATTGGCTCCACTCATGTCGCACAGAGGCAATCTAAATACCCCAGCTGGCTTTCCCATAAGTCTTAAGGCAGTTTTGACTGGGATAGGATTTGTTTCGATGAATAATGTCCTGAATAAGGGCATTAATTTGTAATGCAAGTGGCGAGCATCTTCCCATTTGCCAGAAAGTAGACAATCGACCATCTTTTTAACCATTAAAGGAGCAACATTTGATGCAACCGAAATGACGCCTTTTGCACCCAGTGTCATCATTGAAAATGTGAGGATATCGTCTCCTGAGAAGACAGTGAAACTCTTTGGGGTTTGTGCGATTATACTCATCACCTGAACTATGTTTCCACTCGCTTCTTTTATTCCAACTATGTTCGAAATTTCAGCAAGTTTAGCTACAGTAGCCACTTCGATATTAGAACTAGTTCTGCTGGGTACATTGTAGATGATAATGGGGATATCAACTGATCTTGCAATTTTCTCATAATGTTCATAAATTCCTCTCTGAGTGGGTTTGTTGTAATAAGGCGATATGGAAAGTATTGCATCTGCTCCTAAATCCTTTGCTGCCTTGCTAAGAAAAATCGCTTCTTGAGTAGAGTTGCTTCCAGCCCCCGCAATTACCTTAGCTTTTCTGGCCTGATCCACAACAATTTCTATAACCCTAATGTGCTCTTCATGAGAAAGTGTCGCCGATTCCCCAGTTGTACCACACGGCACTATAGCATCTATACCTTGTTCCTCTTGGAAATTTATAAGCTCGCGCAACCCTTCTTCATCTATACTTCCATCCTGCCTAAATGGTGTGATGATAGCGGTTGCACAACCATAGAACATCTAAGATCCTCCAAAATAATCTTTCAAGATCAGCCTCGTTCTTGTTGATTGAACGTTCTCGAATCGTCTAATCTTTTCGATGATGTCGTTGAGCTGGGGTGAAGAATTCACATCAACGATTGCAACAATATCTTCATCTCCTGTCACTTCAAAGACCTCTGAAACTCCTTCAAATTTTGATATTTCGCTGGCAACAACTGATGTGTTGACATTCACGTTGATTTTTATCTCTATGATTGCTTTCACATTCTTGTTGCTGGTCTTTATTGTAAAGCTTCTTATAATGCCATCATCAACTAACCGTCTGACCCTGCTGCGTACGGTACCCTCTGAAACCTTTAGTTGATTCGCAATATCAACAAAAGGTCTTCTTGAGTCCTTCTTGAGAATTTCAATAATTTTCTCATCCAAATGATCCAACATGGTATCCCTTCCACAGTTTCGTTTTTCGTAACGCTGAATTCTAAGAATAGAAAGAAATTATTTAATTCTTCCGAATTCTTGAGAATAGCTATGAAAACATGCAATTTCTCACAAAAATGAATTGAATTTGAATTTCAAAGTCTCAAGGATCTTAGCAATACGACCCACAACCACGATCGCAATATTTTGTTAGTATACTAGTGCCTATTAATCCCCAAAATTTTTCGATGATATGATTATCTTTATAGCTTCATGGATTATGCATAATTTAGATTTACTATGTGTGATGCTGAGAATTGATGGCTCTTTCAGCAGGTTAAGCTCTCCATTTGCGAGTAAATCTTTTTGAGCCAGAATTTATACAATGCTGGCGATATCCCAAGGATGTTAACAGACAGTCAGATTGAGGCGTAGCGGAAAAAGTTTTTCGATGAATCGAAGGGATATCTGAAGACGAAAGTGTATTTATAATTTCATCTCGACGCTCGGCGTATGAATTACATTCCTGAGTCAATATCTAAAATAATATAGCAGTTCCTAATTGGCTTTTATTACATTCTCCGCGCGGTCTTAGGTTCAAATTTAGCCATACGGAAATGAGTGTAGTGGACCGCCCCCCAAAATCGTACCACCCATTGAACGGGCCCTGATAATTCCCCTGAGTGGAACACCGTCTATTTCATTCAGGCTGCTCTTGTTAACAATGACAACTGCAAGTATCGGCTTGCCACCAGTTTCTCGAATGTCTTTGATGGCTTCTTGCAAAGTTGCCCCTGTTGAAATAACGTCGTCGACGATTATAACGTTCTTTCCCTCGACGGACGCAAAGTTTGAACTGAAAGCTCCACCTTTTTTTCCTCTTTCAGCTGGTGGCTTATAAACTGCCAATTCCATACCGAGCATATCGGATATAATCGTTGCAAAAGACACTCCATTAATTGCGATGCCAAGCACAACGTCCGCTGAAACTTCTCTTTTATCAAGTTCTTCTATAATTATATCAGCGAGGATCTCGCTCATCATACTGATACGATTTCCGAAAACGCCAATACTCCTCCATCCGATTTTAACGTCAGATGGTGGAAGTAGCCCTGCACTGCCCTCCTCGAGTAGATATTTAACTGTGTCAATTGAAAGGTGCAATTCATCGGCGATCTCTCTTTCACTGAGCCCCTTCTCTTTATATGCCATTGCCCTCTCAGCAAGCTCTCTGACATCGACCATATGTGATCACGCAGGAAAATCATGGTGCGGCGATATTAATCTTTCTAGCCCGCATACTCTGGATATATTTCGATCGATTAAAGTCCTTTTTTTGTCAAGGCCCTAATCAATCTCCACAAAGTCTCATTAGCTGGTACGGAAAAACCATGTTCTCTAGCTTTTGAAACAATCTTCCCTGTAATCTCATCGATTTCAGTCTTCTTACCTTTTCTAATGTCTTGTAACATGCTAGAGATATTTTCCCCGGTTGCTCGAGCGACGTTTAATGCCTGCGCAAAAGGATCATCTGTAGGCAGAGCAATATTCTCTGCTGCCGCAACCGACAACGCCTCTTGGCAAACCATCTTCGCTAATTCGGTTAGATCTTGATCTGCTAATATGCAACTATTTGATCTGCTCATGATCGCGGTGATCGGATTGATCGTGGTATTTACAATAGCCTTTAGCCATATTTCTCCTAGGATGTTGTCGGTGACACGGCTTGTAATCCCACAACGTGTGAAAATATCGGCAATCTCTCGCGCAAGATGTATAGATCCGTCAATGCTTCCGACTATTGCGTCACCAGCGCCTGCAAAACGAATGTGACCAGGTTCCAGGAATGTAACCCCAATCGAGGTCACGCATGCATACACTTTATTTCCGTATTTTGCACGAAGAATGAAAATATTCTCAAGGCCATTTTGAATGGAAAGCACATTAGTTCTTTCGCCAACTATTGATTCGATTTCATTCGCTGCCTTTTCTGTATCATAAGCCTTAACGGTTACAATTACCATGTCTTGTTCTGCTAATCCCGAGACGGTTGTCTGAGCATCGGGATAAACAAATTTGTCTACTAGCCCTGAGATTTTCAAACCATTCTGTAGAATCGCATCAACGTGTGCCGTTCTTCCGATAAGGACAACATCATGGACTTCCGAAAGCAAGCCTCCAAAGAAACTGCCAATGGCACCCGCACCGAAGACGGTAATTTTCAAAGTGCATCCCTTCTTTGATGCTCGGAACTCTTTCTTGCATTATTCGCAATGCGGTGTGCTTTTCTTAAAGGATCTGTTGAATGTTGTCTCAGACATTTTATGTATATATCAAGAGCTGATTCTAGTGAAATCTTATGACCAGCAGAAATGATCCTTGTGCCCCATTTCTCAATTTGCACCCTATATCCTCTTATTTTATTATCGAGTATTACCGCAGAGATTTCCGAATTCTTATCCTGGATAGTGCCAACTAAAAGCTCCTTCGCAATGCCAATTGTTGGCACATCAAATTCCACACCAATGTGAGAAGCGATACCGAAGCCGCGGGGATGGAGAACGCCGTGACCATCAATTAGGTATATTGTGTGCGGTTTAAATGTAATCAGATCCGCGATAACAGGGATCTCTCTGAAACCTAAGTAAGAAGGTATATATGGGAATCGAGCATCCTTCACAACCACCCGCTCTTCGACGAATTCCCCTGCATCCATGTCTAATACAGCGATTGCTGCATAACCTTTATTTCCCTCGTATGAAACATCAATCCCAGCGACATACCTGGCCGATTCAAAAACATCATTTTCAATAACTAACGATTTCATCTTTAGCTGTTTTTCCAAAAGCAATTTCAAAATCGGTGGCGCTGTGAAGGCGCGAAATCGAATGCGCTCGAAATCCTTTACTTTATTGTTTTCAATTTGGACACCTTCCTTCATAAGCAGTTCCTTCTTCTCCTCCGTTCCTTTGCCGTACCCACCATACCATCCTATTTCTCCATTAGAATATACCACTCGGTGACACGGCACGATTACTGGGAACGGATTTTCGGAAACAACTTTGCCGATGGCTCTCGAGGCACGAATGTCTCCTAAGGCTGATGCAATATCACCATAGGTCGTTACCATCCCAGCGGGTATCTGCTTAAGCATATCTAGCACGATTTCCCGCAGGATGTCAATGGAGTGTGACGGTATTTTATCGCAGTACATCAGTGGTCTAGCCTCCTAATTCCACAATAGTAATCGCTTTATTAAGTGGCAGTGACACATTGAAGACCGGGATTGGTTTACTGTCTCCTTTAAGCTGATCAAGTCTCTTCTGCAAACGAACCAATTCAGCGTATCTGGTTCCCCTGTGGGCATGAGCATGAAAAACCACATCCGGGCGTTTATCTAGAATGACCTGTTCATATTTTATCGAGGCCATTTCTTGATATTTATCTGGTTTTTCGCCAACAAGGGTTTTGTACGTCGGTCCATAATGCATTAGAAGAATCAGAAAATCAGAATCATCTCGTTCCAACAGTTCATAGATCTTAGCGACACGTTCTTGATATCTTCTCCATATTTCAGGCATATGAGTTCTCTGCCACCATGTGGGACGATCAAGTGAACCTGTGGTACCGATAATCTTGACGATCTTATTCTGAATATTCAGTATTATTTTCTCATCTTCGAGGAATATGATCTCGCTTCTTTTCTTGTACTCCACATGGGATTCGTCGTATTCTTCATTTCCAAAAACCGCAATCATTTTGGCACTTGTCAATCTTCTCAACTTTTTGATGGCGAGATCAAATTCATCAAGGTTGTTCTTTTCGGTGAGATCGCCTGCAAGAAGTAGAAGATCGAGATTTCGATATTCGTCCCTCTCTGAAAGAAATTCAAGAAATCTAGCACCATGTAAATCGCCTACCGCTCCTACTCTCATCAAGGAGAGCATTGATTTCATGCTCAAAGCTTCTTTCTGAGCACATTCGGATAACTGTTGTTTTAATAATACTTTATTCAATGTGGGGGCTCACATGATCATTGTAGAATTCTTCCACAGTTCTAAAAAATTCTGCATGAAAATCAGATGTATGAACCATATGGCGGAAGGTATAAAACCATGTATCGGGTGATGATCCAAAATTGAGGATGTGAAAATTCGCGCATAAACGGCTCGGAAACACCTGCGCTTCTAACGGGACTCTTTTTTTTAAAAAGATCGGGGCACAAAATCGCAGTGGTGAATTCTTCGCTTGCATAATAAAAAAACTATCATTTACTTACATTGATTAGCCTTCCCGCTACGCGTAACGACTAGACATCATGATTTTTCATAAGAAAAGTTTGTGTTCATGGTGCCTGTGGAAACAGAGGGGATGGCGATTTGATACCGCCATCTTCGTTTCTCATTCAAGTATGGGGAATCGCTTTACGATTCTGGTTTCGGACCACCATTTGCCGAGACCTAGCACATGACCAGACTTGAAATTGGCTATTCCAACTAGACAAATCAAATATATTATGTGCTCATCGATCACCGGATTGTGCAGTGGAGGGACATTGGTAAGATAAAGGATAAACATTAGAATCGCACCCGTATAACCAGCAATCTTCGTTCCAATGCCAAGTATAAGCGATCCTCCAACTAATAATAATGCAGCCATGAATAAGATGTCTACGAGAATGTTTCCAGCCAATTCATTGAAGACTTCGGCAAAGATTCCCGAAACTCCAAATTTAAGGAATCCTGTAGTCGGTGAAACGCCATTCAACCATGAATTTTCTGGGGCGGTGCTAAACCCAAATCCAAATAATTTGTCCAGAAAGGCCCAGAACAAAATCCATCCGAGAGCGATACGCAAAGCACCCATTATAAATTCTGGTTTAAGGAACCTATTAATTATACTATCAAATCTAGCTTGCATATTATTCACTATTGTTAAACATATTATCAATGTAATATCTTTTCTCCCTAAAAAAATCGAAAAACTCTATCAATAGTCGAGAATAATTCAAACAATAAGAGAGAGTATTAGCGCTGTTGAATTAACCATGACTTGTCATTTGTGGGATGATAGCCTCTGAGGGTCAATACGGGTCCAATATATTGACAGTTGACAATTAACCTAAGATACAAAGCTAAGATGTCGCAGTTGTATTTGCAGGAGTGTTGAATGGCATGTCATTGAACAGGCCGATGATCTATTGTTGATAACATCTACAGAAATCGCACTTCTACCATCTTAACTAATCTATCATCGCTTTCAAAATAGTGTTCTTCATTCGCTTCGAATATCAGAAAATCGCCAGGCTTAAATTGGCGAGATTCTCGCCCGTTGCTAACAACCCCATGCCCTTCGACGACAAACATGACCTGCCTTAGAGCGTGAGCATGCGGCCGCTTTGGTACTCTCGATTTTGGATCGATCTCTCTTAACCCAATTACGATATTTTGCTCATTCACGACATCGGAGATGACGACCACGCCTCGATCCCCTTCGGATATTGTTTTTCCCATTTTTTGGGCATTCACGATTTTCATTTTTTCTCCCCGTATTTTTCCCAGTATACAAGATCTTCAAGCGGCTTCCTTGGTCTGGCTTCTGGCGATTCTGCTGGATATCCTAACGTCATGCAAACTGTTACCACAAGACCTTTCGGAACCCCGAGATACTCGGCAACCTTCTCTTGATCAAACGCTCCTATCCAGCAGGTTCCAAGACCTTTTTCTGCAGCTGCCAAGGACAAGTGATCAAGTGCTATGGCAACGTCAACTCTATACCATTTCTGGGTCGGATCATCCACAGCCGCGATAAAAGCTGAACATTCTTCAATGAATTTCTGGTCGCGACAGAGCGGTACTAGTCCTCTTTTTTTCTCCTCGTCTCTCACCACTATGAATTTCCAGAATTGCCTGTTAGCACCGGAGGGTGCAAGTCTTGCAGCTTCCAAAATCTCTTTAAGAGTGTTCTCTGGAATCTCTTTTTTCTTATATTTTCTAATGCTCCTTCTGCTTCTAATTACCTCCATCACTCCCAAGACAATACCCCCAAACATCCTTGTTTAATACATCTGCAAGATTAAAAGCCAATATGCAGTATTAAAGATGTATGATTTCTAATTTAACCTTATCTGATTGGTGGGCCGGGGGAATTCTTAATCATTTATCTATTTCACAAATCTAGGAAATCTGATATTTATCGAAGAATAATGGCTTATGGATCAGAACTTAGTCCCATCGCTCTAGCGCTCGTTTCTAATTTTGGATGATCTTAGTGTATTTTTGTTTCATAGTATAGTTGGGATACAATTTGAAGAGAAACACTTAAACGAAAGATTCGCAGAGTATGATTTGATGTCTAACGGACTAGATAGATACTATTCGATTCTGGCGGGCAAAGAAAAGGCATATTTCCTATTGGCCAAACAAATACCCGTGGATTTTTCTTCTTCGCAAAGTGATGAGGAGCTATGGGACATTCATAGGCGAGCAATGGAAGAGTTTCGATCTTTCATATCACATTCAAGCTCCATGAGATTGTCGGGTGAAACTGGCACAAGTAGGAACAACAGATCTCTGCTCGATCTGAAATTGGAGCTTTCACGGAGAATGATGAGTAGTTGCGAGATCTGCGAGCGCCGATGCCACGTAAATAGGCTTGAGGGAAACAAAGGGATCTGTGGTGTGCTGGATGCAAAAATCGCCAGCGAATTTCTTCATTACGGCGAAGAACCGCCACTTGTTCCATCTTACACTGTATTCTTTAGCGGGTGCAATTTTAGATGTGCGTATTGTCAAAATCATGATATTAGCACCAATCCCCAGTTGGGATTATGCATTCCGCCACCTGTAATGGCAGAAAAGATCTCCCAGAGGTTCGGGGGGCGAGGCGGTACGGTTGTGGCGTCTTCGCCCAGAGATATGAGTCTTATGCGTGCATTGAATGTGAACTGGGTGGGAGGAGATCCAACGCCCAATCTGCATTATATTATCGACGTTCTCCGTCATACGTCGATAAATGCACCACAAGTGTGGAATTCAAATATGTATTTGACACAAAGATCGATAGCATTGCTGGACGGACTAATTGATATATATCTGACAGATTTCAAATATGGTAATAATTCATGCGCCAAACGCTTATCCTGTATTAACAATTACATCGAAGTGATCACACGAAATCATATCATTGCTGCCAGGCAATGTGAAATTATCGTCAGGCATCTTGTGCTTCCAAATCATGTAGAGTGCTGCACAAAACCTGTACTGAGATGGATTGCGGACAATATCCCTAAGGCTGTTGTCAATGTTATGGATCAGTACAGACCTTTGCACAGAGCGTTCGAGCATTCCGATATTAACAGACCTCTCAAATACTCCGAATTCGAAGAAGCTTATTCCTTCGCTTCGGAATTGGGTCTTCGGCTCATTTGATCATCACCGTCAGAATGACGAATCCATATAGTTCTCTGCGGGAACGGAATTTCTATGCCAGCCTCTCGGAACAATTGATCGATCCTTTTCCTTATATCCGATGTGGCCTTCCATTGATTGCGAACGTCGTCGACCCAAAAGTAGATCGTAAATACAAGCGCCGAGTCGCCGAAATTTTCGAACCTAACAATCGGGGCATGCTCTTCATCCTTCAATACATTTTGATGTTCAAGTGCGGCCTGCATCATCAGCGACTCGACCTTATTAATATCAGAACCATACGCAACTCCTACGGTGACGCTTTTCTTGTATCTGCGATCTGGCCTCATGATGTTAATGATCTTCTTATTTGCGATTTCATTGTTTGGAATTACAATATTTGAGTGCTTGAAAATATCATAAAGTGTAACGCTCCTTAAACCGATTTTTCGAACTTCACAGACTTCGCCATCTTCCATCATCAGTAGGTCGCCTACCTTAAATGGGCGATCGGCAAGAAGTTGGATACCGGCAAATAGATTGGAAAGCGTCGACTGGGCAGCAAGACCTATGACTAGACCCAGAACCCCCATTCCTGCTACAATTAGCGTCACATCAAATCCAAGTATGTGAAGGATGACAGTGAATGCCACCAATGGTATTATAATCATTCCAATTTTCTCAAATACTGGGACTAGCACATCATCAATCTCGATCTCAGTTTTTTTCGCAAAACTTTGGGCGTAGTAAATAAGTATATTGTGATATATCTTGTAAGCAATCCAAGCTATGACGATCACCATTGAAATTGTGTAAACCAATTCGATTGTCGCCACGATCTCGATCGGTATATTCAGAATCTCAAGTGAATTGACCATCCCATAGAGAACTATTATTGCGAATAACGGTCCGTGAATAATCTTCAAAATACGATCGTCCAGTTCAGTTTTTGTTTTCTTTGTAAATTGATGCACAATGGGATCTATTACAAACGCTATAAAAAGAGCTATGGCAATCCAGCCGATTAATGTCACTGCAAATGCACCATAATTCGTATCAAGTGGGGGTGGCAAGAAATTATCCCAGACGCCAAAAATCTTATTCTCTCCAGCTCTTGTCCCAAATAGCGAAATAACCCGGAGATGGATATTTTCAACGATCTTGTATGAATTCAATGGTGAACTCATCTCTGTAGCATTGAAAATGATCCGGAACTCGACATCCCTTGATGCCATTGTTTTCGATGTTGTAATATTTAGAATCACTGTACCGTGTTCATTGGCGTCCAGAGTCAGTATGTCATTATTGAAGTGAGCAGTCCAATCTTTACCAAATTCTGGTTCGATCGTAACTTTTACGAGATATGATGATGAGGCATTGTTAAATATGACCCATCTGAAATGAGCCGTTTCGCCCGCGTCTATTTGCTGTTCAAATGGGTCTATTGGAAAGACGTTTACCATTTGCGAGGCAGAGACCTGAGCAACGCCTTGGAAGAGGAAAATTGCAATTGCAAAGAATGGCAACAGTCTGCCAATGAGTTTGAAGATGCCATCTGCAATCATCATGTTCTTCCCCGGGCGTAAATGGCTTCATTGCATCCTACTATAAAATTTTGTTCCTCTGTTCTCCAAGGTTATTTGTTTGGTATCTTTAAATTCGAATCCGATCTGAGGAAAGGTTTAATTCAATGATTCAAATCTAGCCGTTAAATGGAAGCCTTGGACCTTATCAGGATCACTGTTTCTTTTTTCATCTTGGCAATCGCATCGATTTCAGATTGGAAGACGCGTACAGTTTCTGATTCTTACTGGATTTTTCTCGGAAGTACAGCTCTTATAGCTCTCTTTTGTGAAATACTTATATCAGGCTTGGACATACTCTATTCAATATATCTGATACCTCTTGCAGTTATTTTCTATGACCTTTTTTGGGAAAGAAGGGGGATTTTCGAAGATGGCATCAATGTCGTTCCGCTTTTTCTGTATATCCTAAGCTTTTTGATTGTGATTTACCTTCTAATTGAATTCTGGTATGATTCCTTCATGTGGCATCTAATGACAGTTGTTCTTATGTTCGGAATAATCATTCTTTTTTATCAGCTGGACATCATCAAGGGCGGTGCCGATGCCAAAGCTCTTCTTGCATTGTCAATAATGTTTCCAATGTATCCAACCGTTCACACGTTGCCAATAATTGAAATTCCCAACCAGATAAATGAGATTATCTTTCCGTTCTCTCTTCTCATACTCTTCAACGCTGCGCTCCTTACAATTTCTGTGCCAATAGGTCTCTTCATATATAATCTAGCCAAAGGGGACAGAAAGTTTCCGGTAATGTTTTTCGGTTATAAAGAGAAAGTTGAAAATGTTCGATTCAAATTTGTATGGCCACTTGAATTCATCGAGGAAAATAAGAGAAGACTATCGCTCTTTCCAAAAGCAAGCGATTCATCGGAATTTGATGTTGAGGTATTCAGAAGAATGGGAGTTGAGAAAATCTGGGTTACGCCAAAGATACCTTTCTTGATACCTATAACGGTCTCTCTAGTCGTTTCTTCTGTGATAGGTAACCCGATATTCCTCCTGACAAGCTAAAGGCACACTCATCAGAAAGAGGGCAACTATTGCAAGATGGATTTTTCCTGCAATACGTCTTAGAAAGTTGTACGAGCAGTGAGTAGAGTTCTGCATAGACTCTCGGGTTTTTAGGCATTCTTTCCTCTACGAACTGTTTCACGTAATCATAGTCATCTTTTTCGACAAGTCCTAACCTCATGAATACCCTTGCACAATACTTGGCGGCAACAAAAGTAGGTTTACGACCAGCAAACAGCAAAATCGCATCGGCCGTCTCTTTCCCTATACCGTCAATGCTCATCAATTCTCCCCTCGCCTCCGGAAGTGCCTTCTGAAGGACACCCATCGGATTTGAATCATAATAGTTGCGAAGGTGTAAAGCAAGCGCCTTTATTCGTTTGGCCTTTAGCCTATAGAATCCAACTGGTCTTATGATGTTTTCGAGCTCTTTTTGGTCAATATTAACAAGCGAATCGACCGAAAGCAGTCCCCTATTTTTCAATTCTTTTATCGTCTTTTCCACGTTCTCCCACATGGTTTGCTGAGTGAGAATTGCGCCTATCATTATCTCAAAAGGGGACTCAGCAGGCCACCATCCATCAACCTCAAAAATAGTAATTAGTTTGGCATAAACTGTTTGGATATCCACGTTCTTGTGCATTTCATTTCAAAATAATAAGTTTTGAGACTATCAAACAGGCAACAATTTCGAGGATTTAGCTTTACATAATGATATTGAGCGACTCGCCGCATTTCCGGCACTTTCCCTCTTTGACATCAATGTGCACGACCTCGAACCCAACACGTTCTATTGCAAGATTGCCACACTTGGGGCAGTATGTATTTTCGCCTTCATGATGCGGGACATTGCCAACATACACGAATCTCAACCCCTCCTCCTTGCCGATTTTCAGAGCCATCTCTAAGGTTTTTAATGGAGTTGATGGTACATCCGTCATCATGTAATCTGGATGGAATCTCGTGAAGTGTACGGGTATGCTTTCACCTAGTGAATCACGAACCCATATAACGAATCTTCGAATCTCTTCTTCTGTGTCATTCCTGTTTGGAATGATGAGATATGTAAGCTCGACATGCATCCCCAGTCCAACTGCGATTTGCGTTGCTTCGAGCACTGGTTCTAGACGTGCCTTGCAGATTTTTCTATAGAATTCTTCGGTAAATCCTTTTATGTCGATATTCATTCCATCGATATACTTAGAAATCTCTCTGAGAGGTTCTTCCTGGATATATCCATTCGTGACATACAGAGAATAGTATCCGTTTTCTTTTGCAATCTTCGAGGCATCGCACGCGAATTCATGCCAAATAATGGGCTCGTTGTAAGTCCACGAAATTCCTTTAGCTTCCGTGTTTTGACACATTGTGGTGACATCTTGCGGATTTATGTATTCAAGCGGAAATTTATCGACTTCTGCCTGGGATATCGTGAAGTTTTGACAATGAAGACATCTAAAAGTGCATCCAACAGATCCAAGGGAAAGTACCCTATCACCAGGTTTGAAATGGAAGAAAGGCTTTTTTTCAATAGGGTCAACATGGATGGAAGAGGCTCTGCCGTAAATGAGAGATACGAGCTTCCCATCGACATTTCTTCGAACGCCACAGATGCCTCGCTTATTCGGCGCAATTAAACACGAATGTGGACACAATTCGCATTGGATTTTGCCGCCCATTGTCCTCCAAAATCTTGCCTCCTTCAAAGAATCACTTGAAATGTTCATATCCTCGATCCTCGATTTCAAATCTCTTACCATTGATAACTAATGTATTTTTCTCACGATCGACAACCGCTCCAATTTGCGAAATAGCCGAGCCGAGCCGTTTTTTCAAATGATACCATCCCTTAGGAGTCACCGTGAAAAGTAATTGATAGTCGCCCCCAACGTAAAGCACCAACTCCTTCTCGTCAAGTTTTGCCAATCTCGCTATGCGCTTCACTGCTGGATCGACTGGAATTTTGTTCCATACCACCTCAAACGATACGCCGCTTGCTTCCGATAAATGCCTGAGTGAAATTGCAAGACCATCTGAAATATCGATACATGATGTCACGAATCCTGATGAAGAGAGAGTTAACCCTTCTCTTACCCTGGGCATGGGTTCGAAAAGTGCTTTCTTACATTTTTCGCACGTTAGGTTATTTTTAATTGCATGCAGACCAGCAGCAGGGAGGCCTAAAGTACCTGTGACTGCTAGTATATCACCGACTTTGGCACCTTTTCTCAGCAAGATTTCTTTTTTTCCTACTATGCCAACAGCAGTTCCGGCAAGCGTAATATCTGAGGTCTCTTTAGTATCTCCTCCAAGAATCTCGCCGCCAACATATTCTGAACACGCTTTAGCACCTTTAATAACTTCCAACATGTCTACAAGTTCAGTCTCTCGCGGAAAACCAAGAGATGTGAGCAATCCAATCGGTTTCGCCCCCATAGCTGCAATATCACTATAATTAATGGCAGCTAAGAACCATCCCAATTGCCAGAAGGTCATACCTTTTGGTGCGTGTGTTTTTCGAGAGACCATATCAGTACTCAAGACGAGGTAAAATTCACCCAGATCAATCGCAGAAGCATCATCGCCTGGGCCCTTAGGAGGTATTGTGTTGATTATCTCTAATATATGTCTTACTATTTCTCTTTCCCCCAGACTTCCAAGCGTATTCATCGCATTTCAAGAGATTTACTTATCAAGATTAATGATTTTGTTTTTGTTTGAATGAGGTTGCGATGATTAACTTAAATTCTAAGGGAATTTGAGTAACCTCGTCAAATATTATCAGGCCTTTCTCTTTAGCAAGTTATGCTGCTACAATGATATCTAAAATAAAGCTTTGTAGTTTGAATGTTAAAATATGACAAATTTTATCAGGAGGTTGTTAATCTGTTTTCTTAAATAGAGTGGAAGAATTTTTCATGAATTTAGTGCATTCTCGATTGCCGCTCTGGTATCTTGAGTCATCTCCGTCTGTTGTTTCATAAGCCTGACTTCAATTTCTTCTATTCTTTTCACTTTTTCGAGGAAGATTACTATGTATGAAGCGGTACCTTCAACGACAAGGAGAGCTATCTTCTCGTGCTCATGGACTCGATGTCCTTCGTATGCAGCCTGAAAACTGACAAATCCCCTTAGCCCCTCAGGTACAGAGCCAATATCAGTGATTGTAACGAGATGCGCCTTGTACAAATGCGCACCTCAGAGATTCACCGGCACAACATGTGATTCGAAACCCATCGATTCTTTTGGAAGTCCAAAGGCTACGCCATATAGCTGTGAAAGATGCACCACTGGAATGTTGTAATCTGGAAAGTCCTTCTGAGTTCTGTCGAATTGCAGGTGACAAAACGGACAGACATCAACTATGAACTGTCCTCCAGCCTTTTTCACATTTGCCAGCTTCTCAACAGTCATTTTCATGGCGATCTCATTTGCTCTTGTCCTGAGACCCCCGCCAGCTCCGCAGCACATCATCTTGTCACGATAGTATATACTCTTTGGGCCCACTGCTTCAACAAGCTCATCAAGCAAGCTTGGTCTTTCAGGATCATCAAGTTGTTTGATTTTGCTGGGCTTTGCAAAGTGGCAACCGTAATGCACTGCAACTTTAAAGTTCAGGGGATTAATCACTTTTGATTTGATTTTCTCAATGCCAATATCTTTATGAAGGACGTCAGCAAAGTGGCGTACCTTTATTTTCTCACCACTGTATTCGAGGCCAACTTGCTTGAGTATTTTATTGACTTCTTTTATTTTTTCCTTATTTTCGTGCAGGAAGTGTGCGGCATCGAAAAGCGAGCCGAAGCATCCGTTACAAATTGTAATGATATCAAGTCCTTTCTGCTCAGCCAAGGCGAGATTTCTTGCTGCCAATGCGAGCCAAGTTGCCTGATCAAATGACCTGATGACTCCTGGCGCTGGGCAGCAGCCAGCCCCTTCCAGATCAACTAAGTCTACGTCAAGCGCCTTAAAGACTTCTCTTGTTGTCTTCTCGATGCCAGGATACCTAAGTGGCGCGATGCAACCAAGAAAGAGTGCATATTTTTCTCCCATTTATTTCCCTCCGATGAGTTTGTCAAAACCTGTTATCTGCATGATTTTTTTCCAAGCTTCCAAAGCATCTGGATTTCCTATAACAGTTGGGGGCATTTCTGAAAGCCCTAATCGCTTCCTCATTTCTTTATAATCGTCGGTAAGGGGGATTGTGTGGCCAGTGTTCATCATTGATGATGCAGTTCGTCTATGCGTGTCTGCCATATATCCTTCCTTAACAGCAAAATTTCTCAGAATCATGATGATGTCCGTTATATCTACTTGACGGGGACAGCGTTCAACACAGGTATAGCATGTGGTACACATCCACAAATCGTCAGATGGTAGAATATCTTCTTTTAGGCCCAACTGTGCCTTTCGAATGAGCTTTCTTGTCCTAAATGCTGTTTGTCTTCCCGACGGACAGCTCGCCGTGCATGTTCCACATTGGTAACAAAGATTAAGCGTTGTCCCTCCGGCTTTAATGATACTCTCAGCAAATGAGGGGTTTGGTTCTTTTACCGTAACCATTTTCTCACCTTATTGAAAATTGACTATTGATATTTAAAATGAAAGGGCTAAAGTGCGATTTTATTACCTTTTTTGGTAAATCTAGGCAGAGACATTTTTTTTGATTTAAGCATGGTAACAATGTTTGCAACACCCTCATCTTTACACCTATACATCGCAACGATCTTATGTGAAAGAAGATCGGCCGAAGTTGCGCTTTTTATACTGAATCCCCTTCTTTCAAGCAAACTCTCATTTGCAAAGAAACTAAATGGTGAGTGCACGAGTGTTTGAAGGTGTCCTGTTTCGCCGACAACTTCATATTTGGCTCCAGTAGTTTCTAAGTGTTTGAAACCAATTCTTTGGGGACCGAACCGAAATCTCAGGTATCTTGGACCTCTGTCAACATGTACAAGTCTGTCCTCGCCTATTTCATCCCACTCAATGCCATCTAATTCGTAAATGTAAAAGGGATCGTCAAGGATAACCAAATTGATCAGCCCAGCTTTGAAATTTTCAACATTGCTTTCGTCATCTGAAATGACGATATCGAATCTGATATCTTTATCATAGCGAGTTGTGGCGGATAAAAGAAGCTCTTCTGTAATAATCGTACCACCCACCGTGATACTGTGGGGCTTTCTCATTCGGGACTTAAGTGCAATATATTCCTCGACGATTTGTTTACCCCCATTCGTCAATCTGGTACCTGATCGATCTGCTTCGAACACGGGAAAACCAGCGGCATCCTCGATTTTTTTTATATAGCGGTGCAGAACGGGCACTGAAATATAGAGTTTATTCGCAGCTCGCTTCTGGCTCCCCTCTTGTAAAACTGCTATCAACGCCTCCATAACCTTTGAACTTATCTGTTTACCGTTAATGACTAAGGACACTTTCGGCTCAATATACATACATACACTCATTGACTTTATCAAGAAAATAGTTAGGGGAATCACTACGACGAACTCTCGTTTCAATTCAATGTTCCTCTATCGAATAAGACATCTTTTCGTATTGTTGACGTAGTTTTGCTGGCCTAGGATCGCATCAGAGCACATCTCAAGAATAATGGGATGTAAAAAAAATCCGTATAATTATGACCTCCAGAAACAATTCTGTCTTTCATCCTCCATAAATTAGAAATTATAGGAAAGCCTCCCAGATGAATCAGATGACAACAGAAAAAGGAAGACAAAGAATTCTCGTGCTCGGTCTCGGGAGCCCCATAATCTCAGACGATTCCATTGGATTACGTATAGCAGATGAAATTCGGTCACATAGATTTGATAATGTGGAAATCCGCGATGCTAGCACTAGCGGACTCGATCTTATTGAATTGATGTTGGATTTCGATTACGTAATAGTCGTTGATGGAATTATAACTGGAATTAGCAATCCTGGCTCAGTTTTCGTCTTCGACGAGCAAAATTTCTCTACCACCGTGCGCGGTGCAAACCCTCATGATGTGAATATCGCAACGGCAATAAGACTGGGAAGAATGATAGAACCCGAGAGAATGCCAAAGAAAATTTTCTTTGTAGCGATCGAAGTTGTGAATACGAAGACTGTTGGTGAAAACCTCACTCCAGAGGTAGAAGCTTCAATACCCAAGGCTGTCGAAGCAGTATTGGATCTTATTTACAAAACGAGGTGCGATGCGAATTATTGATCTTCGATTACTCATTACTGATTACGGATTTTTCAAGATCTAGAACTCCAGGCATTCGATGGACTCAATCGTTGAATCTTGCTTTTCAGTAGTGCCATATATTGCAACACTCATCTTATCTCGAACAATAATCTTCTCTATGGTCTTCTTAACATCTTCTTCGGTCACTTTTTCAAGTTGAGAAATAATTTCTGCTTCGGTGGGTAATTTTTCTGTCATAACATAAAACTCTCCGAGATGAAACAGTCTCGACTCAGTAGGTTCTATCTTCCTTACCAGCAATCCTTTAATGTAGCGTTTTGCCCTTACCAGCTCCCCCTTCTTTAATCCACAATCTTTGATTTTTCTCAACTCATCAGCAATCGCTTTGCATACTAACTCAGCTTTTGAGGATTTAGCTGAAAAGAAGATTCCGAAAATTCCGCAATCACTATAAGGTTGGGATGATGTATAAATGGAATAGACAAGACCTTTTTCCTCTCTAATCTCTTGATAAAACCTTGAGCTTGTTCCACCGCCTAAAATAGCGCTCATCAGTGTCTGTGCAAATCTATCGGGGTGGCTAGCACGATACCCTGGAAAGCCTATGCCAACATAGACCTGCTCTCCGTCGCGTGGGAGGATCTCCACATGCGATCTCGGTGTTGGTGGAATGCGGTTTCTCGTAGACTTACCACTAATAAGATCGTCGAAAGATTCTTCGGCCCACCGCACGACATTCTCTTTTTTCACATCCCCACAAGCCGCGATCACGAAATTAGCTGGTTGGTAATATGATTTGTAAAATTCCTTGAGCTGACTCTCAGTGATATTTTCAACCGATTCGATTTCGCCAGCTTCTGATGAAGCCATGGGGTGTCCATTCCACATGGCGCGTGACAGAAGATGGTGAATGTAATCATCAGGCTCATCTTTAATCAATCTTATTTCATCGGAAACCACTCCCTTCTCTATTTCGATAGACTCCCTTTCGAGACGTGCATTTAGAAGTGCATCTGCCAGGATTCTTTGAGCTACGTCCACAGTCTCTGACAGGGTTATGGTATAATAGCACGTCATTTCCTTACCCGTGTAGCCATTGAACTCACCCCCCGCAGCTTCAATGAGTTCAGATGTCTGTCGAGAGCTCATGTTCTCCGTCCCTTTGAAAATGGTGTGCTCAAGCAGATGCGCTATTCCTTGGCTACCAGTGGGCTCATCTCTTGATCCCACGGTAATGAAAACCGCCAATGCGGAGGTTCTAGCGTAAGGTCTCTCTTCAATTACAATGGGTATCCTTCCAGATGTGTAACTTATCGATACTTTCTTTTCAAGCACGAACATGTAAGTGTAACAAGACCTGTTTAGATTTTTCGTGAAAATGGAGATCCTCATTCGCTTCATATGTTTATCATAAATGGTACTTTCTGTGGAACTATAACAACTCTACCGTATTGGCAAGCATTATTCATTTCAGAAGTTCTCAATTTTCGAACTAATCACTAAATCTCCATTAATCAGAAGCATTTTTACGTCGACTCGTCGCATTTACATCCGACGTTGACAGCAATGGAAAACAGATCACTTCTTTTTCTCTCTTGTCAAAAAGAAGAAAAATTAAGTATGAACGAAATCTTATAAAAAATAGAGATGCTCAGTATGCATACCGATCCCTTTATTAATGAATATAAGAACGAAAAGTATCCAAACGCGGTAGCCGTGGTGGGATTCCCAAGCGTAGGGCTTGTCGGCAGTATTGCCGCCAATTTCATTTCTAGGACGATGAAGCTTGAGCGCGTTGCGACAATGGTTTCAAAGGATTTTCCACCGTATACGATCATTCACGACGGAATACCATCTTCCCCAGTTAGAATATATGCTGGGGAAAGAACATGCAGTAACGGAATTCGATGCGAGCAGCTCGTCGTTATCATGTCAGAATTCATTCCAAGACCTGATTTAATGAAACCGGTTGCTGATCTCATCTTGCAGTGGTGCAAAGAAAAGGAAATAGAGATCATTCTTACACTCGAAGGCATCAACGTAGGCGATGCAACAGGAGAACTTCCCATCTATGGAGTTGCTAGCACCCCGCGAACGCGACAGATGTTGGACAAATATGGAATCAAGGAAATGAAAGAGGGAATGGTTTCGGGATTATCCGGCGTCCTCCTGTATGAAGGCGAACGTTTAAATATTGACGTAGTCTGCTTGCTTGGTCCAGCACGATTGGATTACCCGGACGCACGAGGCGCTGCAAGGCTTTTGGAGATCGTTGCAAAGATGCTTCCTGAATTGAGACTTGACCCAGATCCATTGTATAAAGAAGCTGAGCAGATTGAACAGCAGATGAAAGCCGCGCTTGAAGGTATGAAACAATCTCGGCGGATCGGCGATGAATCGCTTCTCTACGGATAATTGAGTTGGATCGACAAATCCGATTTCTCATCATGGTCTGATCATCTGGATACTGCTCGAACAATTATGGTTAAATAGAAGCCCATAGTTATGATAGTCTAATTATTATGGAAAAAGCAAAAAGGAAATTCATTAGGAAGATCTGCTTGCTTGGTGACGGAGGCGTCGGAAAGACAAGTCTGGTAAGACGCTTTGTTTATGACTTTTTCGGAGATGAGTATCTCACGAGCTTCGGTACAAAGGTGACGAAGAAAGTCATCGATTTCGATGAAGCTGAGCTGACATTAATGATATGGGACATCCTTGGCCAAAAGACTCACCAGGCACTGCATCATGCGTACTATAAGGGTGCCAACGGTGCACTTCTCGTGTGCGATCTCACGCGGGAGGAAACCGTGAAAAATCTCGTCGGATGGCGAAATGATTTTATCGAGGTGGTTGGTGACGTTCCAATATTGCCAATAGCAAACAAAAGTGATCTCGAATGCAAAGTAAAAGAATCATTGCTGCGCGAAATAGAAAGCATAATAGGCCATAAGTTTGTAAGGACGAGTGCCAAAACAGGCGAAGGAGTACAAAATGCTTTTTCCAAACTCGGCAGGGCTATGCTGGAGGTGTGCGATTGAAACCCTTTTATGTGTTACCAGGTTCAGCCCTCTTGGATCTGAGAGAAGAACTTGAACTGATCGAAGGTGATGCGGCATCGGGGACGCTTGAGCGATTTGGGTTTAGAGCGGGGATGAACCTTGTTAGAGAGTTAGGTATCGAGGCCAAAGACTACGAAGATTTCTCAGACATACTCCCTCAGTTATGGTCAGAAACCGGGTTAAGCAGGATGATCATGGAAGAGATTACCGATGAAGAGATCACGATCACATTCGAAGAATCGATTGAAGCTACCCATGGTCGCCGATGCGACTTCACTCGAGGATATCTTGCCGGAATTGTTAGTGGGTTGCTAAAAACTCGTTACAATGCGGAAGAGAAAGAATGCATTTCTTCCGGAAGCAACTGCTGTGTGCATGTTTTAAAACCCGCAAACGAACTCATAGATCGACAAGAGAGAAAAATTGCTGACGAGCCGATAAAGTACGATCTTGAGGAAGGTTATTCGTATTTGATTGAATCTGATGATTCTTCTTATGCATTTGAGATTTTCGTCGATCAGATAAGACATGGAAGACCTGGAATGTGCGTCGTTCGGGAATATCCAGAAAAGTTGCGCCTCAAGTACGACATAGGCAAGTCACCGGTGCTATGGCTATCATATGAGAGAGATATCAAGTATGCTCGAGAACCAACAAATATCCCGTTGATCTACAGCGAGATCAAGAATTTTTTTGATAGCGTGAAGAGCGGAGTCGTGCTGGTTTCCGGCATTGAATACATGGTGAGCCAGAGCAATTTTATCAAAGTTCTAAAATTTGTGCAACTTTTAAATGAAAACGTAGCTGTCACAAATTCTATTCTACTGATACCTATCAGTCCTCAGACGCTCAATCCTCGAGATTTGAAGTTGCTGGAAAGGGAATTGCGAGTTCTGCCAATTAGTGAAATAAGAAAACACAATAGAAATGCTTAAATTCTACCGATATCAATACGACGCCTAATGCAGATAATTCCTAAGAAATTCTTTGTAACTTCAGGCTCGGCAGTGAGCAAAGTTTCAGATCTCAATGCGTTCGATGAAGCACTTTTAAAGGCGAAGATAGGCGAATTGAACATCGTGTCTGTCTCTTCCATTCTCCCGATTGGGGCGAAGCAGGTCCCACAGAGGGCTTTGCCAATGGGTGCAATTACGCACTGCGTTCTCGCGCAAATGAGAGGCGGAGAAGGGGAAATGATTTCCGCGGGCATTGCGTATGGCTTTCGAAAGGATGGAAAAGGAGGATACGTAGCAGAAGGGCATATGCATGGGACAAAGAAGGCGCTTAGAGAAGTACTCGAATGGAAAATGCACGAAATGGCGAAGCTGAGGGGCGTAGAGTTTAAGTCTATACGCTACAAGATTGAAGAACTATCTGTACCAATGGATCACTATGGTGCTTGCATAGCGGCACTAGTATTTGTTGAGTATTGATGTTTTGCGTTGTTGTATGCCCCCATTGCCATAAGCCGATTGGTATTAAGTTACTTTCTGAAAAGTGTACGTGCCCGTCTTGTGGGAAGAGAATCAATCCCAAGAAACTCAACATATATTTTAAAACCGAATCTGAGAGGGAACTCGTCGTGGCGGTGCAGAAGCTTAGTTACCAACTAGTTGCGGATCGCAAAAGTTCGATTGATAAATCCCTTGGTGAAAATGAATATCTACTTTCCAAGACCGCTCCGGCGAAGACGCCTCGGGATGAATCTTCGATAGTAAAAATGATCGATGACCTGTGCAGAGAGAAGGGTGAATTCACAATAGATGACCTTAGTAAATTAATCGGGAATGTGCACATAACTGAGGTTCTGATCGAAAAGCTTCTATCAGAAGGGATTCTCTACGAACCGAGACCTGGGTATTATAAAAAAGTCTGACATTTTCTGCGGCCTGTCACCCATGTCTTCACGGTATTTTGAAAGGGAAGATGAGATCTAGTTGCTTCCACCGTCCATAATTCTTCTGATCATTCTTTTTGGAATGCTCATAATTCGTCTATAATCGACCTTTATTGGTGGGGTTACGAGATTCTTTAGTTTCAAATTTCATGATGGCGTCGGAAACGAATGATGGAATTAGGCGGTAATGAACATATAAATAGTAAAGAAGGAGACCTAGAAAGGCAAGTATAAAGAAAAATATGCCATATCCAAGTTCAAGAGAATAAAAGGGTATGAGAACAAGACTGTAACTGATATGTACAAGGGCTGCCTGGGCGAACATGCTTCCTGGAGACCCCCTCGCAACGCCAATGCCAATCGTCGCTCCCGTTGAACCATGAAGTAACACTAATTGAAATGTGAGAATAATTATTGTGATCATTGTGAAGGGCTTTATTGTCTCAATGAATGCCATGGCGTAGTACGCAGATGCAAATGCTATGGTACTTCCTATACCCAGTCCAAGGGCAAGACCGTAAAAACATGTATCAATTCTATTTCGGAATCTTGGCAGATTGAGTATGATCAATTTAACAGCCTCCTCACCTAGCGCGAAGAGTAGCGCTGCCAAGACAAATGCTAGGTCGAAGTAGCTCTGGGCGCTGAATACCACGATACCGATGACAAGTCCTATTGTAAATAGGCCAAAAGCTTTTCTATCGTCAAATAGTGGTTTCTCGACCTTCGGATAGGTATAGTTTCTTAAAGTCCAAAACATCATGACCATTGAGGTGGCAAAACCAAGAAACCCTGCTATGAGGGCATTCGTATTCATATGATGATGGAATTGATTTAAGTATTTAAAAATGAGGAATTGCCACGCTTTACCACATCGCTATAAAAAGCGATTCATCATAATTACTATCACGAATTATCAAGAAACGAGTTTATCGTAGTAATGCGCAACAACACATACGTCTGAGCATTTTCCGCACCGAGTGCATTTCTCATCAGAAATCAACGGACCATCATCAAGTGTGATTGCCTTCATACCGCAGCTTCTTACACAAACACCGCATTCTGTGCAGAGTTGAGAACGCAGTAGCGCCTTTGTCGTCGCTTCAAATAACCTCTTAGCATCTGTTGGGCAACTAGCAGTGGAAACGATTTGTCCCCCTCCAAAGACTTTTGCATTTCCAATTTTATTTCTTACCATAACTATCTGGTATTCGTCTGAGTATCTTACTGAACCGATCGTCTTTAAGAGCTCGGCAATTTTCGAAAAATTCCTCCGTCGGGGGATGTTGAGTACGCCTTCTATGGTATATCCTCCGCTAATACACGGGGATGCACCAGGCGCCATTTTCATTTGAATACCATCGGATCTGGTATGGGAGACGGGAAGATTCACAACTGCTGCAAATTTCTTCATCTTACTGGGTAGTATTTTCCATCGCCAGAATCCATACCTCACGAATTCCATGGGCAACCCAAATCTCGACGCCCAGTGCATTAGATACTTTTCCCATGATCTCGTAAGATCAGGATGCAATTCTCTGGTTATTTTCCACTCGCTTGCGAGGCAAGCAGGGCACAGATAGCAGCCTATCCTTTCATAATCTTTTTCGTAAAGCGGATTGTAATCAAGATGCCTCCACCATATATATCCCCAGACTTCAATCGCCCTCCATTCTCTAATTGGATTTAGGATGATTTGATTTGGGACAAATGGATTCGCGTCAACAAAAGCAATTCTTGCTCTTGCAAAGGATTCAAAAATCCTGTTGCCCTCTATCGTGATTGTTCCGTTTGGAAAATGACTCTCAATGAGGGATGTTAAGGGCGCAAGCTTGCAGACCTTGCAGCACCACCTAAAATCTTTTGCTGGTGGACCGAAAAAATCGACATTTTTCCAAAACTCGTCTTTCGCATCTGCAACGAGTAATTTCAAACCGCACTTTTCTGCAAAGCATCGTACGTATTTCACGGTTTCAGGAAATTCCAGACCAGTATTTACAAAAAGCAGTGAGAAATCAATAGATGTTCTTCTCATAATCTCGTAGCAAGCAAGAGAATCCTTTCCTCCGCTAAATGAAAGAGTTACTGGGATATTACTATTGTTCCGAAGATACGATTTGACATCACTGACCGCTTTACTTTCTAGATACTTGAAGTGATCGATGTTTGCTTGAATGAATTTTGACCAACAGGTTTTCTTTTTTGAAAATACGACACGCCCTTTTCCAACATCTCTGATACCTACACCCTTTTCAGCGTCAAAAATCCTATTGCTTGACGCCCTAGCTATTCCTGCGCAAATATAGTCACCAGCAACGACGATAACAGGATCATTGACATCGAATTTACCGTGAACACGCTCAACGAATTTCCCGGAGATTGTCTTTCCTTTCATGTGTCCGCCAGGTGGTCTAATCTCAATGATCCCACTTTTGGCTACGTCGACAAGTGCGCGGGCGCCATCGACCTTTAATTCCAGTCTAAAGTCGTCTATAATTGGATCAAAGCTAATCGTGCCAATTAGCCAACCATCGACAATAATTTCATCAGCTCTGTCTATTCCAGGAATCTTGTTAAGAAGGATCTGGAGACCGTTAAAGGGATTCGGTATATCAAAGTGCTTTTCGAAGAGTCTTTTGATAATTAAATTGCCCTCATCAAGGCATGGTCTTAGATCCCCAGGCATGGTGACGCTGAACGTTCTGCCCGTATTTCCGCACACACTGCATTTCTCCCCTAAAATCAGTGTCGCGCAGTTTCTACACCACTTGAAGGTAATTTTACCATGTTTGAATGCCTTCCGAGCTGCTTTCTTTTTATTCACACTGTTCGTCAATGCTTGTTAGCCTCCCAACTGTTTTTATATAATGTTTTATTTAAAGTAATTGGCGAAACATAAAGGATCAAAGGATGTAGGAATGGATTTAGGTTCGATATGACAATCTATCATGGGTCTTAATTTGTAATATTCCAGGTAATTCGGACTGAGATATCTACAAGCCACGATGCATAAGCTAGAAATAAATGTTTGGAGCTCGGGATTTAGATTCGTGATTTAGATGTTTGATGAATATTCGATTTATTTGCCATACGGATATCGGCGAACAAGATTTGGGAGAACGGAAATCATCCATATCCTGATTGCCGTCGCTGTACTTACTTTGGCATTTGGCATTGTTCTCGTGGATTCGACGGCTTACCAGCTGAAGGTATCTATTACGGAAGCTTTCGGATATTCTCTCGGAATTTCATTTCTCGTCGTTCTTACTGGATTTCTTCTGCACGAATTAGCTCACAAATTCACAGCTCAAAAAAGGGGCGCATGGGCTGAGTTTAGGATTTATCCATTCGGATTGATACTTGCTTTGGCGTTTGCATTCTTTGGATTTGTGTTCGCTGCACCAGGTGCAGTTTACATTCAAGGCAACATGACCCGCAGACAAAATGGCATCATCAGTCTTTCAGGTCCCTCAACAAATCTTGCGCTCGGAGCAGTTTTCTACGGGCTGTGGTTTGTTTCGCCCCCTTTATCCATTGCCGCATTTGTATTTAGGTGGGTAAGTGTGATAAATCTATTCCTGGCAGTTTTCAACATGATTCCGCTTCCGCCTCTTGATGGCTCGAAGATTGTAAGGTGGAATGTGCCTATTTTTGTAGTTGTCTTCGCGATAACGATAGTATTGCTGGTGTTTTCCTTGGGTCTGGTTTTCTAGAACTTTGTTGAAAGTTCGTTTTCTGAGCATGCTCTCAGACTTTCTATCTGGGGCAAGTGTATCAGACCCAATCGCTGAATCCAATAATTTGAAGACTCGCTAGCATGCAATTTCATGCAAAATCAATCGCTTACGCGGTCTGGTCTTGCCGAGGACGCCTCAAAGTCTAGAATTTTCTGGTGATCATGTTCTTACCACGGACAAAAGCAAGTGCATTCGCCTCGAAGACATTAACGATCTATTTTTCAATGATCTTGAAAGAGATCACATAATTTCTCAGTTACTAAGGGTTGGCAGGATATCGGAGATATTTTATGATACTCCCGTTCCACTCCATCAACTTTCCAGGATTTAGGATATTGTTTGGATCGAGTGCCTGTTTGATGGTTTTCATTAATGCCAACGTATCCCTTCTTTCTTTTTGCATATACGGGGCCTTTGAAATTCCGACACCGTGTTCGCCGGTAACCGTTCCCCCGACAGCAATAACCGCATCAAAGATCTCTGCCACTGCCTTTTCCCCATTTTTCCACGATTCTTCAGATAGCGGATTTAACAGCATCTTTGTGTGAAGGTTTCCATCGGCCGCGTGACCGTATGTACCAATAATCACATGATTTCGTTCTGCTATTTTCTGAAAAGCCACAACGGTTTCTGGAATTTTTGATATCGGAACGGCCATATCGTCAGCCAATGAGACAGAAACGTATTCATCACCATATCTGCTGAGTGCGGGAAGGACTGCCTTTCTTCCAGCAGTCCATTTCGCCATCTGCTTAGCATCTGTTGAAAATTCCACGCTCAAAGCGCCTGTTTCCTTGCAGATTGTATGAACAATTCTAACCTCATCCTCAACAACTTTCGGATCACCATCAACCTCTATTAAACAAAGCGCCTCACAATCTGGAAAACCGACATTCATGGTCTTATTGACGGCTTTGATACAAATCTTATCCATGAGTTCAATAGCTGATGGAATTAAAGGTTTCGCGATGATTGCAGAGACACATCTACCAGCTTTCTCAAGCGAATCAAACGCTGCAACGGCCATAGCTGACTTTCTTGGCTTCGGTGCAATCCTGAGTATGACTTCTGTTATAACTCCAAGTGTCCCCTCACTGCCGACGAACAGCCGCTCCAACTGATATCCTGATGAATTTTTCATAGTCCGCGTGCCCGTTCTTATTATATCCCCATTAGCTAGAACTACTTCAAGGCCAAGCACATAATCTCGCGTTGCGCCATACTTTATAGCACGCATTCCTGATGCGTTTGTGGCTACCATCCCGCCGATCGTGCATGCTTCCCCGCTTCCTGGTGTCGGTGGAAAGAAGAAGCCGTATGGCGCTAGAGATTCGTTCAATTTGTCATAAACTACACCAGGTTCTACAACACAATAGAGGTCTTCTACTCTAATCTCTTTAATTTTGTTCATCCTAGTCATATCTAATACAATACCGCCCCATACAGGAACCGCACTCCCGCACAGCCCGGTACCTCCACCTCTTGCAAGCACTGGTATTTTGCTATCATTCGCCAGCTTCAGTATTTGTGACACTTCTTCCGTTGTTCGAGGTTGAACCACTAGATCTGGGGTCTTATGATGTATTGATGCATCAAAGCCGTAGGTGTATAGGTCAGCTATGCGGGTTGAACAGTTCTCATCTCCCACAATATCTTTTATTTTATCCAGTAGTTGCGTTTCCAAGTCGACACCAATTGGGAAATGATGGCACCGATAAAAAATATTTATGCATACTGCAACTCAAATTAAGGAAAAAAGTTTCTTTTAGACATCTTTATCTGGGAGGTTAGGAAAAAATCTATAGGGATGAAATTATACCATGGGAATCGTGAAACCTGCACTCGTATTACTTGGACCTCCTGGTTCTGGAAAGGGAACGCAAGCGATGCAATTAGCTAGGGTAATGGGTCTAGTACATATTTCGACAGGAGATATGCTTCGAGAAGCGATAAAGCAAGGGACGCCCCTAGGCTTGAAGGCGAAGTCTTTTGTAGATTCTGGAAAGCTGGTGCCTGATGAAGTTGTTATAGAGTTGATACGGGACAAAGCATCAAAATCCAATGGTACACTTCTTTTTGACGGGTTCCCAAGGAATTTGGCACAGGCAAAATTGCTTGATGAAATCGTCGTAGTAAAGGGAGTTATAAATCTCAATATCAGCGAAAAAGTAATACTGAGCAGACTTACAAAAAGGCGGACATGCAAGCAATGTGGCGCAGTCTACAATTTAGAAACAAATCCACCTTCCACTACATGTCGATGTGATAAATGTGGTGGCGAGCTCTTTCAACGATCAGACGATTCAGAAGAGGTTATAAGAGAGCGTCTCGAAACTTATAGGAATGCGACAATGCCATTGATTGATTACTATCAAAAAAAGGGTCTTTTAATTGATATTGATGGAGAAGGATCAATCGAAGAAGTTTTTGAAAGAATTCGAAACGCCGTTTCAGGCATTCAGTGAATAACGACATCTGTTGAACTTATGAAAGGAACTTATGAAGGAGCGCGAGACAGCAAAATCGCATTATAACTCTTATTTATGGATCTAAGAAAATTATTTCCATTCAGTATTAGGTGCTGCGTACGATTACGGAAAATTCCGGATTCGATGCAAAAGAATTAAATTCAAGCAGATTTTTTCGCAACTGTTTATAGCCCCGTGGTGTAGCGGTCAATCATGCGGGACTCTGGATCCTGCGACGGCAGTTCGAATCTGCCCGGGGCTACTTTAAAAAGATTTCTATCTAGGTGGCTCTAAATCATTTTTTTTTCAAAAAAAGCTTCAGAGGTTTCCGCTATTAACTGAATTGCTCGTTTTGATCGCCGGCCGCTAGACACTTGAAATACCCTTCGCCTTCTGGAGGCCCTCGTGCGATCAGAATATCATCAGGCTGAATTACGGCGTGTTTGTCAGGGCCGTAAATATATTTCTTTCCTCTCTTAATGGCTACAAGCCACATCCCACTTCTTGATGGCAATTTGATTTCTTCTAAAGTCTTGTTCACAAGTTCTGATTTTTCACTGACCTTTGCCGTGGTTATGATCACGTCTGATTCCTTAAGACTGAGGTGAACTACTGGGTGTAGTTGCAATTCTCTCAAAACGATGTCCGCTATCTGCATCGCAGCATCTGAGATCTCTTCGATCGAAGTTGCAAGTCTAATCACTGCAAGGGCTTTATGCACATTCTTGTCATCTATCGCCCGTTTGATAGCTTCCTCCTGAAGACGGCTGGTGAGCTCATCAACCATCTCCTCCATGACGAAGACCTCTTCGGCTATTTCCTTGTTATTGTACAAGAGGGAGGAATACGCAAGGTCTATCATTAGTTCTGAGGTATCTTTAGCTTCCAAGAACATCTTTTCGAGCTCTTCCAAGTTATTACCCTCCCTCATATTGTAGGTCATCGGGCCATGGCATCTCGCCACTTGCATATTTATTCAATTTCTCATATCCATCTTCTGTGCCCCTAACAATTAGAATATCGCCTGCTTTCAACCTTACGTTATCTTCTGGATCATAAATCCATCTTTTGCCCCTCTTAATGGCTATGATTCTCATTCCCGTCTTGTAGTCCACACCCAAATCCTCTATTGTTCTGTTGACCATATCAGAGCGTTCTAAGAGATTGACCATTCTGATTTTTTCCTCAGCTTCCCGCAAAACAAAAGAAAGGAAGGGGCGTTTCTCTATATCTAGATCCAGCAATCTAACCATATCGGCAGCGGCGTGAGAAATTGTCGCGGCGGCAGATGCAATCTGTAGAAGGCCAGACAGCTGAATAGCATCTCGTTTCGTTCTAGCGGCAAGCATCGTCCTGATTCTTATTTCATAACGCAGTGTATCCATTTCCTCCTCCAGCTTGCTTACCTCTTCGGCGATTTCCTTGCTATCAAACATCAACGCTGCATAGGCAAGATCAACGATGACCTCTGAAGTGTCCTTCATTTTCGTGAGCAACTCTCTAACGGTTCCAGAGACCCCCTCGATTTTTTCAGGAGAATGTTCCTTCAATTTGTATCCCTGCCCTATTAGACTCGATTATTACTCAAATTCCTGCGGAGCGTCCCTCTATAAAACGTACTTGTGACGTCCTTATTGTTTTTATTGCAATTTTCCATTCTTATCCTCTCTAATTATTGTATTATAGCAATATCAAACTTTCAATTTTTTCTAGACTTCTAGAAATAACCTGGTAGAAGTCATTGACACTAAAAGACCTCTCTTCTCATTTCATCAAAGATACCAAAAAATCAAATAGTATTTTAAGTTAAAATGGCTACTCTAGTACTTCCAGAGCGATAGATATTTTATATTTTCAATCTCGTATCCTCGTAATTAAATCTCGGGGGCATACGCATCATCCGGGCATTCATATCGAGAAATAGGGTGGTTTTCGCTCATGGTATGATTGCAAACATTATCTCATCTTTAGGAGATCTCTTGGCTGGAGCGACCCTCGGTTTCATGACCGACACTCTTTCCATTTTGCCAGGTCTAATGGTCTTGATACCACCAGCAATTGGGATGCGCGGAAATATATATGGCGCTCTCGGGAGTAGGCTTGGAACAGCAATGCACCTAGGTACCTTCGAAATGACTTTGAAAAGGGGAAGCGTCCTCAGACAAAATCTCGAAGCCTCGATATTTCTAACCCTTGCGATTTCTCTGTTGATGGGAATACTAGCGAAGTTAATAACAGAACTGCTCGGCTTCCAGAGCATCTCCGTTTCTATGTTTGTTTTCATTTCAATTCTGGGTGGAGTTCTTGCCGGGCTCGTACTTATGTGCGTCAATATACTGGTTGCTTATGTGGGATTCAAGAGAGGATGGGACATCGATAATTTTTCTGCCCCTATAATAACAGCAGCGGGGGATATAGTCACTCTACCAATGCTATTCTTATCTGCAATCATCGTCATCAATGCTCCAGAACTATTGATTCATGTTTTCAGTATCATCTTTATCATTATCACTGCTGTAGCGCTTTCGATAGCTTTGAGAAAGAGGGGAGAAATCGAGAAAAGAATAATGAAGGAAAGTATACCGGTTTTGACGCTGTGCATCATTTTAGATATAGGTGCTGGAATATCAATAGAACATAAACTTGAGGAACTTGTTGCATTCCCTGCACTTTTGGTATTGATACCTCCCTTTCTTGAAGATGCAAATGCGCTCGGTGGAATACTCACATCGAGGCTCTCCTCGATGTTACACGTTGGTATAATTAGATCGCGGAAATTGCCCGGGAAGATTGAAATCGAGAATTTCATTATAATAGGTATATTAGCGCTTTGGGTTTTCACGCTTGTTGGAATCTCTGCGCACTTTGTTTCCATGCTCCTAAATCTAAGTTCGCCTGGCCTTTCGCTGATGATATTGATATCCCTCGTTGCTGGCTTCCTAACAATAATCGTGCTCATGGTCATTTCTTACTACATCGCTGTCATCACCTATCGTTTTTCACTGGATCCAGATAACCATAGCATTCCGTTGACATCATCCTCAATCGACTTCGTCGGCGCTTTTTTTCTTATGGAGGTCATGATACTGTTTGGAGTTGCTTGATTTTCCATCTTAATTTTGCCTCTTTTGAATGAAGTTAATATCTATCTATATCTCAATTCACCTCTTAAGGAGGAAATCGATGATCAGCAGGGAAATTATCTTCGAAATCATGGAATCTTATAAGAAACACGAGATTAAAATAGGCACTCTGGGCTCTCACTCAGCGCTTGACATATGCGACGGTGCGGTTGAGGAAGGATTCAGGACTTTTGTTGTTTGCCAGGAGGGTAGAGATTTAACATACTCGAAATATATGAAGGCTATTCGAAACGACGTCGGTGATATTCGACGTGGTGTCGTTGATGAAATCTTACCCCTTAAGAAATTTAGGGATATTTTAAATCCGTCCATTCAGAACAAATTGATCGATGAAAGCGTTTTATTTGTGCCAAATCGTTCGCTCACGAGTTACTGCGGCGTTGATGCTATTGAGAGCGAGTTTAGAGTACCCTTAGTCGGTAGCAGGAATTTATTGCGTACAGAAGAAAGGGGGATGGAACGCGATTATTACTGGCTTCTGGAAAAAGCTAAATTACCGTTTCCACGAAAGGTCGAGACGCCCAATGATATAAATTCGCTGACAATAATAAAAATGCATCATGCAAAAAAGAAACTTGAGAGAGGATTCTTCACGGCCTCCTCGCCGAGCGAATACAGAGAAAAAGCACGACAGTTAATCGAACAAGGTGTTATCGATGCGGACGATCTTTCCAAAGCGAGAATGGAAGAATATATTATTGGACCCGTGTTCAATCTTGACTTCTTCTATTCTCCTCTTGAAGTCGAGGGGGAAAGGATCGAGCTACTCGGAATCGATTGGCGCTTTGAGAGCTCTCTCGACGGATATGTGAGACTGCCCGCCGCCCAGCAGCTTTCACTCGACAGGGCAGGCATTTTGCCAGAATACACGGTTTGCGGACATAATGCCGCGACATTGCGAGAATCTCTTCTTGAGGAAGCATTTAGGCTCGCTGAGAAATATGTGAAAGCAACTCAGGAATATTTCTCTCCAGGTATTATCGGACCTTTCTGCCTTCAGACCTGTGTAGATAAGGATCTTAACTTCATTATTTATGATGTTGCACCTCGTGTTGGCGGAGGAACGAATATTCACATGTCACTCGGTCATCCTTATGGTAACACATTATGGAGGAAGAATATGAGTACTGGTCGAAGGCTTGCGCTTGAGGTAAGGCGAGCGATCGAAGAAGGGAAATTAAAAGAAATCGTGACTTGATTATATTTGAGATTTAGAGATTCTAGAATCTAATTCTTACAGAATGCTCGTTAATTATCTTTCGTTTTCCCAAAGTGTAGCGCTTAGTTTTCGGAATGCCAGTTATTGAATCCATTAAGACAACCTTTATAAAGCCCTAATATATTCCGCACCAATACCCTAGTCTCAGGGCACGTTTTTGTGCTTTGGTCATGAGGAGGGAAAATGGTGAACAAGATTAATGGAGCAAAGATTATAACAGGATTGCTGGTTATTTCGATTCTGGTCTCGTCACTGGCATTCTTGCCAGTACCTGCCGCTGTCGCGACCAGTTCATCCAGCCAGATAGCATTTAATGTTGTAGATGAAGAAGGAAAACCTGTGACTGGAGTCCGAGCAACGCTGACAGAAGTTCACACTCTTGAGCGCTATACGAACTCGAGTGATTCAAGCGGTCTTGTTACTTTCACTCCGTTGCCTGGATATTATGAATTGAGGTTGACTAAGTCGGGGTATTTTGATAGCGTTTATCCCCAGATAATCCGATTTGAGGGAATGGCTTCCCTTGCGCTCAATCTTATCGTGCTTAGTGAGATGCCTGTGGCGAACTATACACTGAGTGTAGATGTTCTAGAAAATGGGACGAGCAGCCCTGTACTCGGTGTAAGACTCAGGGTCATTGACATCGAAAATAATTTACAAGAAGTTTATAATTCGACTTCACCAAATGGTTCCTTTGTAATTTCTACGTATTCATCTACGTTCAAACTCGTTGTCTCCTGCGCAGGATATGCTACAAACGTCACCACTGTTGTGATGGATGCAAACAAAACAATGACAATATACATGGATAGATCAACAGTGCTGCGAGGCTATGTTTATCTGAATGGGATACCTGTTTCAAAGGGTCTTACTGCCATCCTCGTATCAGCTTCACCCTTGCTCGATCTCGAAAAAAGAATCGTCAAGCCCAAAATTTTGGGAACGAATTACTTTGAATTCGACGCGTATCCTGGTGAATTTTTCTTGATCGTTGATGCCTCGAACGCAAAGGCAAACATAACTCGGATTGTTATTACTGCTACTAAAACAGTCATGGTGAACTTGACTTCTCAATCAGCCCAGACGATTAGTTACTCAATAGAATATTACGAGGAAGATTGGAATCATTTTAATCTCACCACTACTGTAATAATGGATTACGATGCAACCATAGCATGTCTCCCTCTAAGTTATCTAAGAAATATCAGAATGCAGATCGATTTTGCGCTTGGTAATGCTGATGGTTATGTGGATGAAACGGAGTATCAGGCATTTATTTCAAAAATTTGGTCTTTTGGCCCGCAGAACGTTACGAGTGAATGGCTGGTAAAAATCAATGAAACAAAGTATATCGCTCAGGCAGAAGGTTTTTCATCAGTTGAATATGCAGGTCTTTTAGGATTCGTAAATGTCACGGACCAGTACTCAGCAGTTTTTAAGACTCGCTATGATTCGGTTGTCGAAATACCCCTTGGAGGAGCATCCTATGCTGGGAAGTTTTACGTGGCTTACGACACTGCTGCAGTTAACTATACTTATAATATCAAATTGCCGACCAATTATGAATTGACCGCTAACGCGACCAGTACATCATATGTGAAAGTCTATGGTTACATCAACATAACGTTGGAACCAGAAATGTATGCATTGAGTTCATTCGGGCAAGTCACAACAACGTTCCAAAAATCAGTTTCACCCAAGGCTATTGCATCGTTGATTACAGGCGATCATGTATATGATGTGAGGGACGCAAATTCTACGCTACTTTACTACATTGTGTCAAAGGATAAAGAAATCACGTTTAGTGCAAGTGGATCTTACGATCCTAACGGGAATCCCTTGAAATACAAATGGGATTTTGGAGACGGCAACACAACAGAAGTGATCACGACGACAACTAAACATGCGTATTCGGTGAAGATTTATGAGCTCATCGTGACTCTGACGGTGGTAGATGTCGCAGGTTTGCAGGATTCAGCAAACTTCAAGGTGCGCATTGATTCTGTTAACCCCACACCAATCATAAATGTGTACGGTAAGCAGCTGCAGAACAACAAGGTCTATGCAAATCAGTCAGAGGCGTTGAAATTCAATGGAGGGGCCTCGTATGACTATACGAATTCCTCACAGGATGCTGAAAAAGGGGTAATTCGCTCCTGGAAATGGGATTTCGGTGACGGAAATCAAACTACAGTACTAAGGGGAGAAAATCAGAATGTTTCGCATGCATATCCAATGGCAGGCAGTTATATTGTAAAACTCAACGTAACTGATGTTGTAGGTCATTACGCTATTACGCAGTTAACGGTTGTCGTAAAGGACACTAGTGCACCAATCATATCCTTCAACATTTTAAATTCAAAATACAACCCTGTGATGACTGCAACAGAAAACGAGACACTGATCTTCGATGCGAGTTCCACTAGAGATAACGTCGACAGTCTGCAAAATCTTACATTTAGATGGGACTTCGGTGACGGAACTAATGCTACCGGTATGAACGTTACTCACCAATTTTCAGCAATAAGGACCTTCAGTGTAAAATTGACTGTGACAGACAAGTCCGGAAACTCAGCGAATTTGACAAAACAGATTGTAATAACTTCTTCTCCGAGACCCGACCTACGTGTTACATCGGTTGTGTTTGAACCGAGCATCTTTACAGAGGGAGAATTAGGTACGATGAAACTGAACGTCACCAACGTAGGGAATGCAAATGCTACAAACATCATAGCGACTTTCTATAAAGTTACAATAACAGGTCAGAAAATTGCACTCGGTACGTCGAGTACGCTAAATGGAACGGTCGGAGGATCTCTGCTGCCTGGGAATTGGGGGATCATCACATTCCAGTGGAAACCAGACATCAAGGGAAATTACACGATCTATGTAGAGGTCGTCTCAAGTGATGAAATTAATAAGAAAGATAACAGTCTCACTACGACGCTCAGCGTCAAGGAAGCTGGATGGAAGGCCATAGCGATTTATGGAGGCATATTCGCCGTCATCATTGTGGTAATCGTCCTCATTTATATGAGGAAGCGTCTGCCGAGGATTAGCAGAAAGACAAAGGGTGAGACAAAGCCAGAAACAAAACCAGAAAAAGGAGCGAAAGACAAAAAATAAGCTCCTTTCCTTAATTTTTTATCTAAATCTATTTATTGTACCGAATTATTTTCGAACCTATATGCTTTGGCGCCTGATCGATACTGATCTAGCATCTCCCGAGTTCACTGTCGCTGCCGACGAGGCAATGATGATAGCTCGACACAAGAATATGGTGCCTAACACACTTCACTTGTATCGTCTGGATCGTCCAACGGTAACTTTGGGTTGCTCAGAAAATATCGATGAAGATATCAATCTTGAAGTTGCCAAGGAGAATGACGTTGCCATTGTTAGACGGGCGAGTGGTGGGGGAGCATTTTTTGTAAATCAGGATCAAATTCTATACTCTACAGTGGTAAGTACAGACACTATCCCAGAAAAGCCTGAGGAAACATATGAAGTGATATGTGAGGCAATTGTCAAAGCGCTCGGTTATATGGGCATAAAGGCTGAATTTAAACCCATCAACGATATCGTTGTTAAAGGAAGAAGAATATCCAGAAGCTTTCAGATAAGAAAATGGGACGTAGTCCTACAGCATGGTACATTGATTATAGACGCTGACTTTGACATGATGTTTCGAATTCTGAAGACTCGGAGAAAGAGGATTAGATCATCAGAGGATATGACATCCCTCACCAGAGAACTCAGGCGAATGCCATCAATTGATGAGGTCAAGAGAGCGCTCGTGCGGGCTTTTGCCGAAGAATTTCAAGTGGAAATGGTCAAAGGTGTACTGACTTACTTCGAGGAAAGAATGATTTCCGCGCTGATCGCAGATAAATATGGACGAGCAGAGTACAAACTCCTTTGATGATCACTCAAAACGATCGAGGTCTAAGAGGGCGATCTTTCTACTGTCGACGAAGAATCCCAGCTTTTTATGAAGCATGATCGATCTGATGTTGTCAGGCATGATCGTACTATAAATAGCTTTAGCACCGAGCTTCTTACCCTCGCTAGCAACAGTCTTCAACAACTTGTATGCTATACCCTTCCTTCTGAACTCGGGATGAACTCCAAGATTCTCGATCCATATAACGCTGGGAAGACTGAGTATGTGCGGAATCATCTGAGCAAAGATGAACCCAACAATCATCGAATCCTCTTTTGCCACATAACTCAACCCCTGTCGCAAATAGTGTTCGAAGGAAGTTTTCGATGAAGCTCCAAGCTGGTCGATAAGCTCCTGTGAAAGTTCACTCCATTTTTTCGTCAGTGAATTCTCCAAAGTCTCTCTTAAACAAAACAGTTCGAGCGCTCTCACGGCACCTCTATCTTCCTCCTTCAAAGACTCGATTCTAAACATTACATCTCCTCCGGCGATCCGATCCCCATGACATTTAGGCAATTTCTCAATGTCCACATAGTACTCTCTACGAGTGTTAGCCTAGCGTTGATTCTTTCTCCCCCTTTCAAAACAGGAACATAAGTATAAAATTGATTAAACGCCGAAGCAAGTTCGTGTCCATACGCTGGCAGAAGGTGAATTCTTCTTTTCTCTCCTGCTTCTCTTATGACGCTAGGAAATCTTGCGAGTACTTTGATTAGTCTTATTTCATATTGATCTGAGAGCAATAACGGATCAATAACGTGATCATAGTGACCTGCTTTTTTCAATATGCTACACGCCCTTGCATGTGCGTACTGGACGAATGGTGCGCTATTGCCCTCAAAATTGAGAGCTTCATGCCACTTAAAGACAATGGGCTTCTCAGCCTGGATTCTTATGATATTATATCGAATTGCACCTAGCCCGATTTCCCGTGCGATTTCAACCATTTTACTTTCTGATAGGTCTGTTCTTCTTTTTTTCACTTCTTCAAGAGCTCTTTCTTCAGCCTCATCGATCAGATCATCTAGAGTGACTACTCTCCCCTTTCTCGTAGACATGCGCCCCTCAGGAAGAGATACAAATGAGTAAAATACGTTCTCCGGCGCTTCATTGATCCCCAAAATCCTCAGGGCAGCTTCTAAATGTGCCATACCAAGCTTTTGATCTTCGCCGAGGATATTGATCACGTGGTCTGCCCTCTTGAACTTATCAAGGTGATATGCGAGATCTCTGGTTGTATAAAGAGTCGTACCGTCACTTCTTGTGAAAAAGAACTTGGAATCCCGCCCTTCGATTCCGTATTCCTCAAGGTCAAGATAGTAGGCTCCCTCCTCTTCCCTTGCAAACTTTGTTTCTTTCAATTTCTTGACGATTTGCTTCGCGCTCCCGTCGAGAATAAATTGTGATTCCCAGACAAAATTGTCAATTTCAACATTAACTTCCTTCAAACTTTGACTAATTCCATCGAGAATCTGTTGGGTGATTTCACGCACTCTTCTCACAATCGCTTCGTCTCCCATCTCAAATCGGCGCAGCATTTCCGAGATCTCAGCACTTATTCTTGGATCGTTTTCCATGAGTTCATTGGCCTTCTGATAAAATGCGACCAGGCGATGATCAGCCTTTTCACGATCGCCTTTATTAATATCTTCCTCTGGGATGTTTTCAACGCCCCATACAAGCAGGATGACTTGTTTACCAACATCATTTACATAGTATTCTGTTTGGACGTCATATCCTCCCATCCGCAGACATCTGGCCAAAGTATCTCCAATCAATGGATTCCTTGCCCTCCCCACATGAATCGGTCCAGTTGGATTCACTGATGTATGTTCGAGCAGAATCCTAAAATTCTTTCTTGGAAAGGATCCATAATTATCTCTTTCGCTAATAATAGTCTGGAGGGTAAGTCTAGCAAGTGTATCATATTTTAATTGAAAATTAACATATCCCCCTGCCACCCAGATCTTTGAAATCAAATCCATATCTGGTAATTTAGATCGGATTTCCTCAGCTACTATGGTTGGCGCTTTTTTCATCGTTCTTGCGAAATGAAAACATGGAAGCGCGAAATCTGCTATCTCATTTGGAGGAACCTCTAATGTAAAAGCTCCATCAATACCAGTCTCCCTCAATATGTGGAGAATCGAGGTCTCTATTTCCCTTATGAATGGTTCTAGGGGATCCATCGTTTTCATCCTCCAGTTCTAAATCGGAGTATCGCAGCAATGCCACCAAATGCCTTGAGCAGCATTTCTCCTTCTTCCGAGTCCTCAGAAATGAGTTCAACCTTAGTTCCCACGTTACTTGCAAGTTCGTATAGTTCGTCGATAAAATCAACATTCGCCGAAATTAATGCCTGTCCTTTGCACTTAGGACATTGAAGATTTTGTGGCTCACTATCTGCGGTGATCGTTTCACTATAACCGCATGAGGGACAACTAATAGTGATTCTACGTTTTCTCAATCCCTCTGAAACCAGAAGCGTGTCGACAGCTCCGATCATGAGGTTTCTTCTTACCTCTTCCTCACCATATGCCGCTAGTCCGCCGTCAGTTTTTCGAATTTCTTCGAAAAGTCGTTGCATCAATCTCTTCTCCCTCATTAGATCGAGGTCTTCAAGCTTTTCTTTTGCCTTTTCCATCAGCTCTTTCAGGCCATACTCATCTGTATATCCGGTGTCAAATGTGCCAATGACCTTCTTCTGGATTTCGTGATGAAGGTATCCAGATTCATAAAAATAATCCTTCGTAGGACCAGGTCCTCCAATAAGGATTCCGTGAAGGTCTTTCATGTTGAGAAAAATCTCATTTGCTGTCTCGCCAACTTTTGTAAAGAACTCGTGGGCTGCAATTTCAATAAGACGTTCGAATCTTAACGCTGACTGTCCACCCATACGGTGTTTACTTGGCACTAGCGATTGGATATTCTTGATCGCTTGAACCCTTTTCCCTCTTAAAATCCCAATAGTTGCCTCACTTCGATCAATGACTATCAATCCATAAGCTTTCTTTTCCGATAACATTTCTAAGAGCGGCTCTAGATAGAATTCTGAATCGCATCTATAGAGAAATGTCGTGATAGGCTCCGGCGGCTCAAGCACAAACTGCGTCATTCTTGTTTGATCGCCTCCTACAGCCACTTCACCAACGAAGATTGCAAGACCGTTCTGAGGCGGTTTTTTATAAACCTTTAACCGTGATAAGATCGATTGTATTGCTCCCTGGACATTTTTACGTGTACTCTGGGATTTAATGTTAGAGGACTGCGAATATTCATTCCTAAGATATGCAGCAACATCATAAATTTGCTTCTCTGGCGGAATGTAAAGTGAGATGAGTTCGGTCCCGCGACCGTGCAGCTGCTTGAGCTCCTCTAGTGCCCTCTTAAAATCGTATTTTTGCTTATCCGTTAGTCTATCGACCGCAGCTGTCGATTCCATCTTTTCAAGCAACCCATTCTTTTTTGTAGGCCAAAAGAAATTACACTATCTAAATCTGTTGGTGTCCATATGGAATCTGTCGTGATTTCGATCGGAGGCTCGATTTTGGTTCCAGGCGACGAGGATGCGGAATTCATCAGAAAATTGGTGAATTTGATTCGAGCCCTTTCGAAAGAATATAGATTGTGTATAGTTTGTGGAGGGGGAAAGATTGCACGGTATTACATATCGGTTGCTAGGAGCCTAGGTATGAGCAGAGAGGAACAAGATGAGCTTGGGATTGTAGTGACACGTCTCAATGCTAAGCTTCTGCAAACCCTTCTTAAAGATATTGTACCACCGAGTATCCCAACGACATCAAGAGAAGCATCTGTTTTGATGTCTAGTTATCCTGTGGTGGTAATGGGAGGTACTGTACCAGGTCATACAACCGATGCTGTTGCAGCAATGGTAGCGAGAGAGTCTTCCTCTGCTAGAATCGTGAACGCTACTTCCGTCGATGCGGCTTATTCTGCCGATCCAAAAAAGGTGCGCAATGCAATAAGATATCAAAAACTTACATTTGAGGAGCTAATCAAACTCGTAGATAAGGGGGATCATCAAGCTGGACCATCAGATGTATTTGATAAATTAGGGGCTCAAATCGCCATGGAGTCAAATATCCCAGTTTATATTGTGAATGGGCGGGATCTCGGAGATTTGGAAAGCGCAGTTAGAGGCAATAAGATCAAAGGTACAATAGTTTCAGACTGATCGAGGTGGATTTCCGACGGCAGTTACTAATTTCAACGGATTAAAATCGATATTGAGCTCAAACGGGCTGAAATCGCCGTGGTGAACGTGCCGAACAGTTTACCATGGTAAGGATGAAATTCGCATAGAACTGCCAGAATCAGATTAAATAGCATTGGATACAATTATGTTCCTTGTTGAGAAATTTGCCTCGAAAGAAGGGATGTTTGTATGAATAAACAGACTCTAAAACCTCAACCAATACGAGTTGCGAAGGGAAAGACAACTATTCTGCAAATAATCGGAGCGATCTTTTGTATCGTTGGATCGCTGATGATTATCTCAACAGCATTTCTCCCTTGGCTTGAGGTATATCGAAGTCCAGGTGCAACGGAGGCGATCATTGTAAACGACTTATTAGATTTCTCAGATCGTTATTGGATTATTTTTGCAATCATCGCGGTTTCCGTAGCATTACTTTTAGTGGCACTTGGAGAAGTTGCTCTTGCTAGAAGGGAAATCAAATTTAATATCGGTGTGTGGTCCCTGCTGTCGTTCCTATTTGCGATGGTTTGTATTATTCTTATTACGATGACAGTTCTCTGGATAACAGAGGACTACTCAGTCGGCATTATTGCGGGAATGAAGTATGGCTCAGCAATATTCCTGGCAGCATTTGCCTCGGTACTCATTTTCTCTGGGTCTTTATTACTACTATTCAACCATTTGAATCTACATCGCTCGGTGACGGCTTGGTCTCCTGCTCGGCAAGAAATCAGGCCTAGGTACAACCAGATCTCTGGAGCCGGGGTTGATAGAAATTTGAAAAAGAAAAAGGATGAACTGAAATGCACTAACTGTGGATCTCCTATTGAAGAGGGTTGGATTGTTTGTCCCATCTGCGGCTTTCGCCTGAAGTAGAGTGAGGTTAGGGGAGCGATTGACTATCGACGATTTCTAGACCGATTTTAGCGAGCAGACTTAGCATTTTTGTGACGTCAGATCGTTTCATCGCCTTTCTGTGAATGTACGCATATCTTACATTGGGTGTATTTTCAGCTGCCATTCTAAGAGTTCTTTCGATTCCTTCGTCGTCAAGTTTTTCGAGTACGTAGCTTGGTATCATATGGCCAAAGGAAATCTTCTTTGTGAGTGCAACTTCTGAAAATCGAGGTGCATAATGCCCACCGCCTATACCGATAGCGACCGGATCATCAGAAACTTCTGCTATCATTACGCTTTTCGCTATTACTCCCGCAGCCTCTAAATTATCCCACATAGATTGGTCGCTTCCTATTTCAATAAAACACGTGGGTCTTGTTGCGTAGGGGCCATGATGGGTTACCTCGAAGCTCACTTCGAAGTCTAAATTAGATGCCAACCGCTTCATTTCTCTGAGCATTTGAGTCATTCTTCGAGGCATGGCCGGAACAAGTGTCCGATCTAGACCTCCATATTCTGCTGTAAGATAATTTCCGATCGGGTGCACAGTTAGAGTATGGATCCCCGATGCTGCTTTATGTCTGGAAAGAAAAATGATCTCTTCAACCTCATAACCCATCTTTTCACTAATATCCTTTTCAATGTTATCGGCATTAAGGTGGAGTTCATTTATGCTAACTAAAAGGTTTTCTCCATTCGAATAGACCTCATTATCGTCAAACTCGCCTTCATATGACCATCTATAGCTTGAAAAAATAGAATTTCTAATATTGATGCTCGCTTTGTCCTGCAAGCTACAGACAATCAGTTTCATGGGATCATCATTCAATGACAGAATTCCTTCATCCCTTAACTGCTATTGAAATTTGCGAGGAGGGAACCGATTGAGTACCCGATTGTGACACTATCGTTTCACATTTATGGCCATATTGACACGGAGGACGATCTTCATGCTCAATCGAAGCAAGAAAGGTCAGATTCGTCGATATAGGTGTGAATTCATTGCTGATTATCATGCATAATAATCACCAGCGCACATCTATATAGATGTATTCTAAATCTGGCTTGATGACTCCATATCTCACGGTGTCCGAAAGGATCATACTGCATCTATCTCAGTACTCCAAATATCAAAATGAATATGATGTTCCATCTGATGTGAGTCAAGACGGTATAGCCCTTGCGATAAGGATTTCGAGAGCTCATGCTGCAATCGAGCTCAAGAAACTAAAAGAAAGTGGCGAAGTTATCGAAAAACTTTCACACATCAAAAGGGGGAAAACAAAACGAAAAGTTTACTTTCTCACCTCCCGTGGAGAGGAGCGCGCACAAAAGATAAGGGAATTTGCAGAAAAAGAAGGTATCGCAATTGGCCCATTGCTTGATCTTCGCAAATGCAAGGGCGAAGAGCTATGGAACGCCACAGACGCCGAACTCAGACCAATACTTGCCCAGGCATGCGTATTCAGAAAGCCATTCAGACGGAGCGCTCTACCAGATACCACCGTTCCTATTCTTCCCATGGATGAAAAGGGTTTGGTCGAGATCCCCCAAAATATTAGACAGTATATTCAGAAAATTGTAGATCCTTCTGACCTTAAACGTTACCATAGTTTTGCAGCAGACTATTGGTTAAAAGAAGGAGACTATAAAGAACGCTTATATCATTTGATCAACGCTGGACGTAAACGGGAAGTGGAAATGCTAATCACAAGCAGGAGCAAAGATCTGCTTGCAAACGCAGACGAGGACCTTCTATCAATTCTCAACGGGATTGCGGATCCTTCCAAGAAATATGCGGGGCAGATTTGGTTATTTATTGCGGAAGTTGCAAGGAAAACTGGACATCTTGAATACGCGGAGAAAGCACTCAACATGCTCGCATTGCAAGGCAATCTACAGGATGTAATCCTGGGAAAGATCATACAAGGTCGAATATTATTATCAAAGGGAGATCTAAACGGTGCGCTAGAATTACTGCGAGAAGCTAGGCAGCGGTTTGGTGAAAATGATCAGAACGCAGAACTTGACTGTGATATCGCCGACGCATTAATTGGCCTAGGCAAACTCAATGAGGCAAGAGAAGTACTAATGAAGGTGATATCTCTCAAAACAAAAAAGCAAGATCCCGAATTGCTCGATCGCGCCCTTTACCAGCTCGGGGTGGCTTACTTAAAAATGGGTAATGGACAAGATGCTATTAGATATCTGAGCAAAAGCATGGGTCTTGCAGGTAGCGCTCAATCCGCTGACATTCTGGAGGCACTTTCGGAGGCATACAAAATACTCGGGATGAATGAGAAATCTGCTGAGATCGTCGACAAATTACAATTGATCAGAAAAAAGGGCTGCCCCTCAATAGGTCAATGTCGCTGATATAAAGATCCCTGATATCTAACAGATTCCAACGAAGCATAGCAAGGCGCTCAAACCCTAATCCCCATGCAAGCACATTGCACTTAACTCCAAATGGTGCGGTCACCTCAGGCCGAAAGATTCCCGCACCTCCCAGCTCCATCCATTTCCCGTTATAAAACACCTCAACTTCGAGCGATGGTTCAGTGTACGGAAAGTATCCAGGTCGGAAGCGGAGTTTCTCAAATCCCATCCGACGATAGAACTCTTTAAGGATACCACAGAGCATGTCAAAATTCGCACTTTCCTCAACGACGATCCCCTCTATCTGCATGAACTCTGGCAAATGCGTTGCATCAATCGATTCATTGCGGAAAATTCGACTAATGGAAAAGACTTTAATTGGAGGATCTGGATGTTTGGCTAGATACCGAATCGTTGCCACTGTGGTATGGGTTCGCAAAAGAGCCTTCTCAGCCTCTTCTTTTCTCCAAGAGTACCGCCAACCTGTTGAACCAGTCCATCCTCCATTTTCGTGCATCGCTTTAACTTTTTTTATCGTTTCTTCATCTTCGAGCGGAATCTTCATTGGTTTCTTGAGGTAGAAAGTGTCCTGGAGATCCCTCGCAGGATGGTCCTGCGGTGTGAATAACGCATCCATATTCCAAAAAGCTGCCTGAATATATTCATCATCAATTTCATTAAATCCCATCTGGACGAAGATCCTTCGAACTTCTGCTGCCATCCTCGTAATCGGATGTTTCTTACCTGGATAGACTGATGGTGCGAACGCTCTAATGTCATATTTTCGAAGATAGACATTTCTCCATTTGCCCGTCTGCAAAATTTCTGGCGTGAGTTGTCCAATTTCTTCCTTGACCTCTTCGATCAATTGTGCAACTTCAGCGCCCAACTGCGTGAGTGCTATATTCCTGCTTATTGCAAGCCTTTCCGTGATGAGGTCTTGTCGCGATTTTAGTTCCTGGACGAGTTTCTTGTCGATCTCATTTTCCTTTAGATCTCTTTCTGAGAGAATCTCAAGAATTTCCTCGTCACGCATCTTAGAATTTTGTACTTCGTAGCCCTGTGTCGTAAGCGAGATTATCGTTTTATTGTCTTGCTTTTCAATCGTAGCAAGTCCCTTTCTTCTAAGCCATCCTATGGCAATCGGTAGTTCATCTCTGCTCATTGCCTTTTGAAGTTCGTTCGTATCAAGTCTGCCACCAGAGGCAACAATTATCTCCAGAGCTCTTCGTTCCGGTAGCCTTTTCATTACAATTTCTTTGTCTTTAATCGAGTAAATCTTCGTAACACTCTCATTCACCACTACGAGGTTTTTTGATTGTAGCCATGAAACCGCATTCATAACCTCTACAAGCTGTTTGAAGTTACCCTTACCTAAGATTTCCTCTGGCGTCAATGGAGCATTGGTGTTCCTGAGAATTGTCAAGACGCGTTTCTCATTAGGACTAAGACTTTCCAGTATGTCTCGGATTGTCATGCAGATGGGATAAAAACTAGAGTACTATTTTTCGTTTTTGCATGCGTCTTTTTCAATCTCTTTAAGGAAAGTTACTCTGCCAGTAGACAATTTCATTTGCGTGGCGGAAAATTGAGTACATTGTTTCATTTATTCATGATGCTGCTCCACTCAATTATTTCGTCCAACTAGTATAGTTTGGTTTACTGAAAGAGTTCATAATTTTTCGAACTTTAACGTTGGTCTCTCCTCGCCGCTGGCTTTATGTCAATTACAGGCGTGCCGTTAAAAGCATCGAGCCCTTTGACTACGATGACATTTCCTTTGCGATCGATTAATTTCACACGCGTGAGTCCAAGGAAATTTGGTCTTTTTGGACTCCTCGATGAAAAAACACCCACTTCAGGTAAGGTCGGATCATGATGGGGATGAACTCTCAGCTTGTATGATTCGGATTTGTGAAAATAAAATATTATTTCCAGCTCATCGCATTCTTCGATCCTATATAGCCCGTCTGCATATTCTGGTAATATGATGACTTCTGATATCAGTTCATCGAAATCTGTATCATCTTCCGCAGCGTTCTTTACATATCCAATCGGTTTAATTTCCATCGAAATCCCTTAGCATGAAATCCTCGAGTTTCTGCCGTGCCTCCTCCCTTTTCTTTTGATGTAATTCCAAAAACTTGACGATTTTGTCCGCTAATTTCTTCTTACATTCACCGCAAAGGATCTTTCCCAACCTGCATTCATGTATGAGATCCTCCAGCTTTTTATCGTCGGGCTCAAATAGGAAATATTCATATTTGAAAACTGAACATATATCTGGCTTTCCACCTGTTTTTCTTTGCTCTGCAGCAGATACAGCACCGCCAGTAAATGCATTGGCAATCTTTCTTTTCACAGTTTGAGCGTTATCGGTGGTGAAAATTGTTGTTTCAGGTTGCGAAGATGACATCTTATCCCCGCCCATAAGGCTTGGAAACATCTTGTTGTGGATTAGAGCTGGCTTGTAGTATCCAAGGATCGGTGCTACATCCCTTGCAACCCTGAAGTGAGCATCTTGGTCGATACCACATGGTATCAAGCAAGGGATATTTCTTCCCTGCAATTCCGATTCGAGAAAGGCAGGAGCTGCTTGAATACTAGTGTAGAAAATCGAACCGATATTACAACTATTGTCGAATCCAAAAACGGCTTTGACGGTCGAAAAAGTCACTCTTTTCGCAACCTTGAGTGCGATTGGATATATTGTCCTAATAAATTCTGTATCAAGGAATATTTTAGTATGTTTGGCATCAAAACCAAGAGCGATCACGTCTAAGGCGTTCTCGTATGCGTTTTTTTTGGTATCATCAAGCGTGAGATTCTCATTGAAGAGGAACTTCTCATCATCAGTCATTTGGAAATAGAGCTTTGCGCCGAAAATATCTTGGAGATGTTTTGTAAACATCCACGTGACAAGGTGACCGATATGTGTACTTCCAGAAGGTCCTCTACCGGTATATAAAATAAATTTCTCCCCATTATCGTATCTATCAAGAATCCAGTCAAGGTCCCGATGGGAATATGCAATGCCTCTACGAAGCATTGGATGTAGGTTTCCATATCTTGATAATCTTGTCAACATTTCCTCGTCGATTCTCTTTGTGCCAAATTTTTCAAGCAGTAAGTCGTAATCGATCTCTCCTGAGACCTCCCAAGGAGTCACCGTGAAATTATTGTTCATGTGGGCACCGATTTTCGACGAACCGCTTAATGTGTAATGAATTTTTCCAACTACTAGCACTTATTCCGTTCGCTGAGGGTTGATAGTGTTGCAAATCTCATTTCTTAGTGGCACCTTAACGACACGCCACGGCGGAAAGTTTGTAATCCTATTCTCTGTTGGCAGATAGAATGGCTTAAATCGACAGCATGACAGCATGTTCTATTTTAGCAATCATCCAGTCTAGGTGCGTTTTCATCGAAAACCGTTTTCTTTTCGTGATGACGCAGGGGCGTCTTATTATCATATTTCGAAATGGAAGAATTTTCTTTATTAATTTGGCTAGAATTAGGTTCTCCGATGACGGCAGTGATTAAACCAGGGAGAACTGATGATGATCGATTTGACAGAGCAAAACGAATAGGATGGATAAATCTCGATAGAGTGAAAGCATCGAACTGCTTAGTCGTAGGAGCTGGCGCTCTTGGTAATGAAGTCGTAAAAAATCTTGTTCTATCAGGCGTCCAATCAATCACCGTGGTCGATATGGATTTCGTCGTGCGGTCAAATTTGAATAGGTGCATATTTTTCAGAGATGATGACGCAACGGTCAAAAGAGCAAAGGCGATTGTCATAGCAGAGCGAGCAAGAGAACTTAATCCTTATGTGGTAATTGATCCTATTGTTATGAAGCTGGAGGATATGAATCTAGAGTTTCTAGATAATTTCGCTGTAGTATTTGGGTGCCTTGACAATATATCAGCTCGATTGCATCTTAACGCCTATGCATATAGGGAAGGAGTACCATATATAGACGGAGGAATGGATGGAACACTCGGAAAGGTCCAGGTTGTTATCTCTCCACACACTCCTTGTTTGCAGTGCACAATGAACCTTTCGCATTCAAGAGCATTGAATGTGAGGTATAGTTGCACGGGATCGGAAGTTTCCGTCTATATTCCAAAGACGGCTGCAGAAATAACAACAACAAGTATTATTGGAGCTATCCAGGTGAGAGAAGGGCTCAAGATCCTCAGCGGCAAAACCAAAGATTGCATCACAAACGTTTTTTACTATGACGGACTGCGAAACAGGTATGAGATGCTTGAGGTTTCCCGTGACCCCTCTTGCCCTGTTCACATTTAGACAGCGCATTATTGTTATTTACTTGTGGAAATTGGATATTCTCATCTGTGAGAATCGAATAATTAACTGTGATGAAAAGTTTTAATGGTGACTTTAGAACTTCCAACTGTCTGTGATATAATGTCGTTGAGGGTCAAAGTGCGAAATGCGGAGTCGGGTGCAACTGTTGAGATGGAACTAGAAAGCGAAAACACGATTGACGATATCATAGAGGGAGCCGCTGGCTATTGGGAAAAAGATGCAGGAGCGTATGTTTTGAGAAGAGGCAAAAGGCTACTGCGGGGACAGCAAACCGTGGCCGAAGCAGGTCTTCTGAACAATGATGAACTTGAACTGATACCAGATCCAGAGGGCGGATAAATGTCCCTCCCACCTGACATCTTGAAGGCAAGATTACTAAACGAGCTCAGTGTTTGTGCTCGTTATTTGAGACGCCCTATCGCGCTGCCTGACGGTGATCTCCGCTCTTTTCCTATTGAAATTGAAATTGAACTTAAAGGGGTTCCTGGACTTGTATTTACAGATGACGGAATAGAGACGCGGTATGAGCACCGTTTCAACATTCTGATCGGGAGAAATTATCCTTTTGAGAAACCTATGGTAAGGTGGAAGACGCCGATTTTTCATCCTAATATCATGATGCCAGATGACGGGGGTCATCTCTGCACAAAATTGCTGGATGAATGGAGCTTCAATTCAACACTGTTATCATTCATCAAAGGTATCGAAGCCCTTTTGATTTCGCCAAATCCTTCAAGTCCATTTGGAACTGAGAGTTGCACCGCAGCTGCGGCGTATTTCAATCATTCGAAGATAAGGATACCACCGATTGTCTATTCGCCTTTACCCAAAGTGGTGAAATCTGATTGAAAACTCCGCGTATTTTGAATGCGGAAAGCATCGAGATAGAGGAGAGAGCAGCACCACCCCTCGAGCGAATAAAGCCACACAAATGGTTAAGCGAGGAAGACTTGAGAGAGTACTCTACGCAGGAAAGGAATGGATTTGAATTGTACGTTTCGAGAATTGCCGAGGAGAAAATGAGGAATCATTCAATAAGATATGCTGGTGAACAAAAGGAGGCGATGGGGCTTCTTCTTGGATGGGTATACAAAGAGAATGGCAGAATCTATAGTCTCGTAAAGGATATCGTTACGACTGATCTCGAGTCAACGTTTGTGAACGTGCGATTTGACAGAGGGGCTTTCGAAAAATTATTCCAAGCGCTCGAAGATGCAGGGTTCAATTACATTGTTACGGGTTGGTACCACTCGCATCCAGGACATGGCTGTTTCATGTCCAGTACGGATCTCTATACCCAAAGGACGTATTTTGGTGATCGTGCCCATTCAGCAATTGTTATCGACCCCATGAATATGGAAATCAAGGCATTTTACCTTGAAGGGAAACGAATAAAAAATAGAATTTTTGCAATTTATTGGGATGAATACGAAAATCCATATTACGGAACTTGCGTAAGAAAAAAAGTAATTAAGTCAAACCCAAATCGCGTGTCGCCGACGGAGTGATGTCTCATTCTGATCCAGTTTTGACATCAAAAGAGGCACTATGCAGTCAAAGAATATAAATGCAGCATCTTCAAATAGCGTCCCAAGGGGTGCGAGTTTCTTGCGCTGTTCATCCTTTTTTGGCGAAATTTCCACAATAAGGTTTGCTGCCTGACCCAATTTTGAATGGATGTTGGAGGTTACAGCAATAACCTTTGCGCCGACTCTTCTCACGATGTTTGCTGTTTGAATTGCAGACATTGTTTCGCCCGTATTCGATACGATTATGACAACGTCCCGCTCTTCAACGATTGGTGTCGTCATCTCACCTATGAAATGAACGTCAAGTCCCATTTGGACAAGTCTTACTGCAAACCCTTGACCAACAAGACCAGATCGCCCTACTCCATAGATGAATACCTTCTCCGCGTTGATGATCGAATTAATAACTTCTTCTACAGTTTGTGGATCAATCTTCTCGAGCGTCTCGTGAACTTCTTTAGTGATATATGAAATTACATCGGTTAATTCCACGGCTATCTTACTCCTCGCACTCGGTCTTTTTCGCCTTACTGGATTTCATCAGTTTCTTCATGAGAGCCCTTTCAAAGATGACTTTCATGTACATTGCATCATGCTCGAGTAGGGGCGAACTCGAGATTATGGTGACATTGGGCATACATTCTGCCAAATAGTCTGCGAGCGGTTCAAATCTCAAATCGCCCTTTTTGATAGGAGTTACTCTTTTTTCATTTCCTCCTTCATGTTCTACGCCGGCAAAATGAACATAGTGATGCCCATTGACGTAACCGCTCGTCGAATCAAAAACCTCTGCGAAGTCTTGAGGCTCTCTCAGTATTCCATTCTCACGTGCATGGAGGTGTGCAAAATTCACGACGGGAACGATCTCTTTAAGTTCATCGCAAATATCCAAAATCTCTTCCAAACTTCCGAATACTTCTTGTCTCCCGCTAGTTTCAAGCCCGAGGGACGGTCTAATTTCCATATCTTTCCACCATTCAAGCAGTTTGTAGAGATTCGCCAAGACATTTTCACGCGCCTTTTTCTTACCCATTTCTCCATAAAGTCCAATATGGCTTACGACCATCTGTCCCTCTAACACATTCGTCATCGTAGCGGCCCATTTCATGCTATTGATGCTTTTCTCTGTCATCTCATTATTGCTTATGAGGTCCATGTAATACGGCGTATGCATTGATAGTTGAACGTCAAGTTCTTTACCCATTTTGCCCAGAATTGATAGTTCTTCGAAATTCTGTGCAAGACCCGATGCAAGTACAACCAAATCATCATCTGGTTTGATCTTTTCGAAAGGATCTACTATCATAATTTCCTTTTTGCCCTTTTTTCTCATTATGCCGACTACTAGATCATTTTCGAGCTTCATTGGCGTCGATCCTATTTCTTCTTCTTCTGGTGGACGATCAATGACGTTAACTCTTACCATTTGGATTTCCATTGCATTGAGACCTAGTGTATGCACGTCTTCAATACCGTCCTTTAAGGTTCTACCTTTGCAAGAAAGAGGAATCCCAGCCGGACCAAACCGAATCATTATGCGCCTCCGGGTATCGCAAGATTATGAAATAAGTCGTATTTAATTGTATCAAGATAGAATAAATTTTATCCGTCACTTTGATTAGTGATATATTAAGGATAATCCAACTTATGAACTGTCGGTGCTGATAGGTCCTCCTTTTTTAATTGCAATCAAAGTCAGTTCAAACTTTGGTTTTCAGACTAAAATTCAAGCCTACAGAATGTACTCGAAAGAACAAAACGCCGTGACCGATCGCCTGGAACGATTTCCACCAAATACGTGTGAGCAAAACTTTATAAAAGGAGTCCCCATTAAAGCCTTTTACCAATGTCGGGAGAGTCAGAATGATGAAGAAAATTAAGAAAACCGATCCAAATCTCGTTCTCCTCATAGAATCGCTGAAAAAGCACTCAAGGGAGAGGGATGTGGAAATCTGGCGAGACATTGCCGAGAGGCTTGAGAAGCCAAGAAGAAACTGGGCAGAAGTCAATCTCAGCAAGCTCGAACGGTACTCCGAGGAAGGATCTGTAGTCGTTGTTCCGGGCAAGGTACTCGGTGCTGGCAACATAACCAAGAAAGTGACAGTGGCTGCTTATAGATTCTCTTCATCAGCAGAAAAGAAGATTCGCGAAGCAGGTGGAAAGAGCATGACTATAGAGCAACTGATCAGCGAACATCCTGATGGTAGCGATGTTGTCATAATGGGGTGAGAAAATGGCAGTCATCAACGCTGAGGGACATGTGCTTGGAAGACTTTGTAGCAACATAGCAGAGAGACTACTGAATGGTGAAGAAATTGTCGTCGTTAATGCTGAAAAAGCTGTGATTGTGGGGAAAAAAGAAATGGTTTTTGCACAATATAAGCAGAAGAGAGAAAGAGGCAAGAATCTTCGCGGTCCATACTACCCAAGAAGATCAGATTTGATCTTGAAGAGGGTTGTTCGTGGCATGATTCCTTACAATAAGCCTAGTGGTAAAGAGGCATATCGTCGGCTTAAGGTATACGTGGGCATTCCAGAGGAATTCGCATCAGTTCCGATGGAGAAAATCGACGAAGCTGTCAAGCAGATCACTGGTAAGTTTGTAACTTTATCAGAAGTTTCAGGCTATCTTGGTTCTAATGTGAGGTGACCCGATGGTTGACATTATAAATACTACTGGTAAGAGAAAAACTGCGATCGCTAGAGCTGTGATCAGAAAGGGTTCTGGGATTGTCAGAATCAATAGCATACCGCTCAATATTTATTCACCCGAAATGGCAAGACTGAAAATCATGGAACCCCTAATCCTTGTGGGAGAGAAAGCATCAACAGTTGACATCGAGGTAAATGTTCAAGGTGGAGGTGTGATGGGGCAGGCGGAAGCGTCTCGAACGGCTATAGCGAAGGCTCTTGTTCAGTTTTTTGGAGATGAAGATCTAGCAAAGATGTTCAAACAATATGACCGCTCGTTATTGATCAGCGACCCGCGAAGAAAGTTGCCGAAGAAACCGCTCGGACGCGGTGCGAGGAAGAAGAGACAAAAATCTTACAGGTGATGCAGACATGATAATACCGGTAAGATGTTTTACCTGTGGAAAGGTCATAGGAAGTATATATCAGACATTCATCCGCAGAGTACAGCTTGGCGAAGACCCAAAACAGGTCCTCGATGATCTCGGTGTGAAGCGTTACTGCTGCCGGCGAATGATCATTTCTCACGCAGAATTGATCGATGAGATTATTCCGCTCGGTTAATTCTTCATCTTATCGATGGGTCCGTGGGGTAGCTTGGAATCCTCCCAGCTTGGGGTGCTGGTGACTCCAGTTCAAATCTGGACGGACCCATCTAATTGTATAGTTATCCAATTTGATTGCCCAATTCAATGTCAGGGCTTTTTGAGCAGTCAAATGGATATGATGTACTCATGGAATTTTCAAGTTTGAATCATAGAAAATATCTTGACAACTGTCACATTACTATGGTAGTTGGAGCCAGCTCAATCTGCCCAGAGTTATTTATATCCGTTATTCTTCTTGATATACCATGGATTATGAAATCAAATATAAGCCTTCATATTCTATGGTTGTTTTGAGATTAAGGGATGGAGAATCCGTTGTTGGTGAATCTGGCGCAATGACTTACATGACACCCAATATTGAAGTGAGAACAAGAGCTAGATCAGGTGTCCTAGGATCACTGGCATTGAAAGTCTTAGGTGGTCAGTCGTTCTGGGTTACTGATTTTATTGCAAGAGGTGGTCCTGGTGAGGTTGCTTTCGTTTCTGCACCTATAGGGGATATAGAACATATCAGACTTGAGGGTATGAGTGGCTGGATCATTCGAAAAGAATCATACGTAGCGTCTTCACCCACGGTCGATCTCGATATCAAATGGGAAGGGTTTACAAAAGGGCTCTTTGGTCAAGGATTGTTCATGATAAGGGCAACAGGTACAGGGGAGCTCTTCATTAATACGTTTGGAGCAATCGACAGGCATGTTTTAAGACCTGAAGAGGAACTAGTTGTTGATAATTTCCATATCGTTGCATTCAGTGATTCATGCTCTTACAGAGTTGAAAAATTTGGCGGCATCAAGGAGACTGTTCTGAGCGGTGAGGGCTTGGTCACGCGGATCAGGGGCCCTGGCGAAGTCTTGATACAGACAAAGAACCCGAGGGAATTTGCTGATTGGCTCTGGACGCTCATCGAGCCTCGTGTCCAATCGAGAGCTCGCTGACGTACAAATGCATCCAAGTCAGAATTCACTTGAGGAAGACCATTTATACCTATTGCTACAATATTGAAATCGCTGATGGGTGATAGCGGTGAGAAGTCTTGGCGATTATTTTGATGAGATGAGTGATGATCTTGATGAGATCCTGGAGAACATCGAGAAGGCTATGGATCTTATTGAGGAGGGACGAAGCAAGAGAGCACTCAGTATTCTCGCTGAAGCAAGGGACGCACTGGAAGAGTTTCTAGGCTATGAGGAAATCGAAGAAGAGGACTATGAAGAAGGCGAGGGGGATGAAGAGAACGAAGAAGAGGATTAGAGCTCTCACCCATAATTTTTTTATCCATCTCTGATTTTTTTATCACTAATTTCGATGAAGTATCCTCTAATAAGAGCAAAACAGATATCTACTGCCGGCTGAAAGATTAATTAAGGAATTTGGTTGCATTGTGATGCTCTTGCCGAGTAGATAACAGCTCAGCACGCTCCATCGAAGATCTCATTAAATGTCCCATACTTGATCAAGCTTCATCTTTCATTGCACCACTAAGGTGAATATCCTCATCCGTCATGTAGGATCCAAAAGCGAATTCATCTTTGATTTCATCTGTGATCCATGAAGGCACGAACAGGAGAGCCCGTTGGAACATTCTCCATTCATCGAGAGAGATCAAAAGTTGCGATTTCTTGATGGGAAAGATCCTGATGTCTTCTACGCCTTTTATTTGCGATAACCTGTCCCTTGCGAACTCTTCTGCTCTCTTCTGGGAATTCGAAACAAGAGAAACAAGAACATCGTAATCCCCAAGTAGGAAGCCAACAAATCCGATAAATGCGTCTTGGCTTGGACGAATATCCAGAACTTCTTTGTAAACTCTATAATATTCCGATGGTTTTGTTTTGATCATAATGCTATATCTTTTCGCCTTCTCGACCTTTTTCTTCGGTGTTGGCAAGAAAGCGAATTTAAGAAGAGGGAATGTTCTTGTGTCTACAATGTGCTTGCAACCCCCGATTTCATTTACCAGCAAATCTCCTACACTCTCGACGTCTTCAGCTTGAACAAAGAGCGAGACGAATGTTGCTTTAGACTGCATAGATATGAAAAGAGATTTGATACCCTTTCTCGGAGCATTCCCTACGCGTTCTTCAATGTACTTCCAAATTTCCTGGGCATCTTCCTTATTTCCTGGGTATAATCTTATTAATGCAATCATTTTATCAGCTCCCTCCTGGATGCAATTAACTTTTCAACAACCGAAGGATCAGCAAGCGTTGTCGTATCACCCAAGTCTTCCACCGAACCCGATGCAATTTTTCTCAAAATGCGTCTCATGATCTTTCCACTACGAGTTTTTGGGAGGGCACCCGCAAATTGGATTATTTCAGGCGCTGCTATTGGACCTACCTGTTGTCTCACATGCCCCACGAGTTCTCGTTTCAGCTCTTCACTTTCTTTCACACCCGTCTTCAATGTAACGAATGCGAAAATCGCTTCGCCCTTTATTGGGTGTGGGATCGGAACAACTGCAGCCTCTGCAACATCCTTGTGGCTTACTAGCGCGCTTTCAACCTCTGCTGCGCCTATTCTATGACCTGATACTTTTATGACATCATCCACCCGTCCCATAATCCAAATATCCCCATCTTCATCCTTTCTTGCCCCATCTCCAGTTAGATAGAACCCTGGGAATTTTGACCAGTAGATCTCTCTGAACCGTTCGTGTTGGCCATAGACGGTACGCATAATTCCAGGCCAGGGTTTCTTTATAACAAGATAGCCACCCTCATTCGTATCAGCCTCCGATCCGTCTTCTCTTAATATGGCTGGTTCAATACCAAAGAAAGGTTTTGTTGCACATCCTGGCTTGAGGGTAATTGCACCAGGTAACGGTGTAATCAAAACTCCGCCCGTTTCAGTTTGCCACCAAGTATCTACAATAGGACATCGGCCACCTCCGATCACGTTATAATACCATATCCAAGCTTCTGGGTTAATTGCTTCACCGACAGATCCCAACAGTCGCAAGCTTGATAAATCTCTTGAACGAGGCCAATGATCTCCCTCGCGCATTAATGAGCGAATCGCGGTTGGCGCTGTGTAAAAGATTGTTACTTTGAATTTTTCAATTATCCGCCAATATCTATCTGGAGATGGATATGTTGGAATGCCCTCGAACATAACCACGGTCGCGCCTGCGGCTAGAGGACCATAAACAATGTAACTATGACCAGTTATCCATCCAATGTCTGCAGTACACCAATACGTGTCTTCTTCGTGATAATCGAAAATCCATTTGAAAGTCAAAAGAACGTATAGAAGATAACCTGCAGTCGTATGCAAAACACCTTTAGGTTTCCCAGTCGATCCACTCGTATACAGAATGAAAAGCGGATCTTCTGCGTCCATTGGCTCGGCAGGACATTCACACTCAGATTCTTCCATCAACTCATGCCACCATAGATCTCGTCCCTCCTTCATTTCCACGGGTATCCCAGTCCGCCGCACGACAATCATTTTCTCAACGTATTCTTCCTTTGATATGGCCACGTCCCCATTGCTCTTAAGTGCTATGAGTTTTCCACCTCTGAACGAGCCATCTGCTGTTATCAGAATTTTACTATGACTATCTCTGATGCGATCCTTAAGAGATTCTGAACTAAATCCTCCGAAGATGACGCTATGTATGGCACCTATTCTCGCACAGGCAAGCATAGCAATAGGTAACTCAGGAATCATAGGCAGGTATATTGCGACTCTATCGCCCTTCCTGACTCCCATTTTCTTCAAAACATTTGCGAACTTGCATACTTCTGTCAGAAGCTGATGATAGGTATACACCTTTACATCATTTTCTTGCTCGCCTTGCCATATAATCGCAGCTTTGTTCTTCCGCCACGTTCTTGTGTGCCGGTCAAGGCAATTATATGAAGCGTTTAATTTCGCCCCTTTGAACCACTCTATTTTCAAATTTTCTGGATCCCAACTTAAAACTTCATCCCATCTTTTGAACCAATCGAGTTCCTTTGCCCATTTTTCCCAGAATCCGTTTGGATCCGAAATCGATTCATCATACATTTGCTGGTATTGCTCAATGCTCCCAATATATGCATTAAGGGCAAATTCCGGCGGTGGAGGAAAGCGTCTCTTTTCCTCCATAACCTTCTCGATAAACTTCGTTTGATTCATTTCGTTTCCCTCCAACATCTCCAAGAGCGTCAAAGATTATGACTGAAAGCTTTTCTAATTCGCAACATACCTAATATAGAATTAACAGTATTTAACTAATACGACAAGTGTCGAACAACTGTTGGGAGCAACTATACGAGTTTATATATGGTATGCTCATTTTGATCATCAGTTGCTGGCTTCGATTGATAATGAATTTTCTTTGTAAAGAATTGTCGTACCTGTGATAATATAACTTCTTGAATGCTCATTTAAATAATCGACAGAAAAGAGATTGGTGAACAAAACTTTCAAAATCAGATTTTTTCCTTTCAACAGTCTTCTGCTATAGAATTTCTCTTTTCTTTGTACACATCTTCTTCCTCGCTAGACGTCAGTACGATTCTGTATTCCTGTGGTTTTCCATCCATCTCAACCATTGGGAACTTTGCACTTTTGCGGATTTTATCGATGAAATCTTTGAAAAATTGAAGATCTTTGGAATCAGTATTTTCAGGAAACTTTACGTAAAATGCATGAATTTCTCTCGAAGAATCAAACCAATAGTCAATTTCGGCAGTGGCTAGTAATTTGACGAATTTTTCACGATCTTTTTTTCTCTTTGAGAGCTCTATTAGTCTTTCTTTCCATATGTCCCCGCATCTAACAATTGGAGTTTCAACGCCGAATATTTTCCACATGCTGAAGCCAAAATATTCTTACGATAAATAAAATATTCCGCGCGAACATCCTGTATTAGTCGTTGTTGGTTTGTCAGGCGGTTGCCATCTTGGTTGCATCACTCGCTATACCTAATCCCACCACTTTTGCATAATCGAGATCCTCACTAAGCAGCAATTCCTTGAATTTCGAGACATTTGCCCTATTCTTGATCAGACCTGTTAAAATTCCAGCTGCTTCAACTGCACCTATTGAAATTGCGCCAACAATTATTCCGTCCTTCAATACCAATTTTCTGTAAAATTTCTTATCCGGAACCGATCTGCTTATAATCTCGTATCCACCGTCCTTTGCCCTAGGTCTGGTGAGGCCGACTGCAATTGAAGCGAGACCGAATAGGTCCACAGAATTCATCGCTATGCCACCATTGTATTCGACATCGGCTCCTGCCATGTTTTGGCCAGCAATTTGGCCTTGTTCTACTGCATTTGGCCAAATAGCATGAACATATCTCTCGCCCGTGATGAAATCCTTGGCTTCTGCAACATCTCCTGCCGCGTAGATATTTTGTACATTTGTTCTCATATGAGCGTCTACCAGAATGCCATAATCTGTCTGGATGCCAGCTTCCTTGGCAAGACCGATATTTGGCCGTACACCCTTTGCGAAGATAACAATATCACAGGATAGCTTCTGGCCTGTTGATAATCTCACAGCTTCTACTTTATTATCGCCACAAATCTCCTCAACATTTGTTTCTGTAAGAATTCTAATTCCGTTCTCTTCGAGTTGTTTTCTCAGGATCTCTGCCCCTTCTTTATCCATTGTCTGTGACATTATTTGAGGAGAGGTGACTATTACCCATACTTCCATGCCTCGAGCATGAAGTGCATCAGCTGCCTTGAGGCCAACCAGTCCGCCACCCATGATCACAGCTCTTTTTCCAGCAGAGGCTGCTTCGGATATTTTGCGTGCATCTTCGTATGTTCTCAGCACAAAAACCCCTGGTTTATTGTTTCCTGGGATATCGTAAACTACAGGCGATGCGCCGGTTCCGATCATCAACGATGAATATCCTATCTTAGTTCCATCATTGAGCACAATATAATTCTCGTTCGGAAAGATCTTCACGGCTTTTTTTCCGAGAATTGGGGTGACATTCTTTCTTTCATAGTAATCCCTGGGTCTAAACAATATTTTTTCATCGTCGACATGGCCAGCGATGTAATATGATGTGAGACAGCGAGAATAAGTGTGCATTTTTTCTTCCGAAATAATGGCTATGGTCCCCCTCTTGTCGATTCTCCTTATGCCCTCGACGCATCCTATTCCTGCGGCGCTATTTCCGATTATTACGTATTTGAATTGAAAATCCAAAGGCATCTATTCACCCCATTCAGGAATCTCCTCTTCTCTTAAAAAAATAATAGCACCAGTCTTACACGCCTCCACGCATGCGGGCGTTTCTCTATGGGGACATAAATCGCATTTCACTATAATCTTGTTCTTTACATCCCGCTTTATCGCGCCAAATGGGCAAGCCATGATGCACATCCAACAGCCGACACATTTATCTGGATTATGTACAACAACGCCTTCATCGTTTTTCATAAGAGCCCCCGACATGCATGCTTCGACGCATTTTGGATCGTCACAATGTCGACATCGTATTGGATAAGCTTTTCCTGTCTTAATATCATTCCTTGATTGACCCTTTATTGGTTTTAATTCTTCACACTCTGTCGGATCAGAAAAAGTGGGTTTAATTGCGATGCGGGAAACCGGTTTATTAGTATCCGCGGTAATTCTTTCTTCAGTTCTTAATTTCTGAGAATGCTCGCGTGCGCACGCAACTTCACAGGATCTGCAGCCAATGCACTTATCGAATTTCACTACAACCCTTTTTTTCAACCTAAGCTACCTCCCTTCGCAAGACAAGAGTTTCATGCTGAGTTCGGAATTGGCTGAGGTTAATTAATGTTGTTATCTTTAATTCTTTCGCGAAAGTGCTCGGGCAATCTTTACGAAATTTGCGATAACATATCGAGAATCGTACTCAATTGAAACAAGAAAAGATGCTTACCCTGTCCATAATTGGAAGATATTCGCATTTAACATCAATAATGTCATCAATAGAAATATTTAGAAAAATGTCTTCATGGAAATGCTAATTGAGATCTATCTGCAGGTCCGTGATTTAAATGGAAGCTGTCAACAATGTATTGGAATTACGAGGCAATACGCCCATGGTAAAGCTGAACAAAGTTGCACCAGAAGGGTCTGCTGGAATTTTTGCAAAGCTAGAATATTTTAGCCCCTCGGGAAGCGTCAAAGATAGAATTGCCGCCTTCATGATCGAGCAGGCAGAGAAACGAGGAGAGCTTAAACCAGGATACCGCATAGTAGAGGCAACCACCGGGAACACAGGGATTGCATTCGCGCTAGCTGGTGCTGTCAAGGGTTATTCTGTGACAATTGTTATGCCAAAGGGCATGAGCGATGAGCGGAAGAAAATACTAAGGGCTCTTGGTGCAGAAATTATCTATGCTCCCGGCTCGGAGATCGATGTTGATAAATGCGTAGAAATCGTCGAGCGGATACGAGAGTCAGATCCTAAGGTATGGGTTCCAGGGCAGTTCACCTCGATGGATAACGTAATCGCCCATGAAATGACAACAGGTCCTGAGTGTATCAAACAAGTTGGTCAAGACATTGATGCCTTCGTTGCAGGTATAGGCTCTGGGGGCACCTTGATGGGTGTTGCAAGATACTTTAAAAAAATAGGTATAAATGCGGAGATTGTAGCGGTTGAGCCTGAGGAGTGCTCAGTAATTAGAAAGGGAAAGAAGGGACCGCACAGAATTGAGGGAATTGGCGATGGTTTCATACCCAAAATCGTTGACACGGAACTAATAACGAGGGTTGAACTTGTGAGCGACGAAGAGGCAATCCTCATGGCGAGGAGATTGGCAAGAGAAGAAGGGATCATCTGTGGAATTTCTGCTGGTGCAAACGTTGTCGCAGCGATTAGAGTTGCAAAAGACTTAGGGAAGGGGAAGAAGGTCATTACTGTTATTCCAGATACCGGAATGCGATACTTCTCCACAGATCTTTTCAAGGGATGTGGAAATGATGAATGAGGGCTCTGACAATTTAATCGACTTGTTGAAGAAACTCGTCTCAATAGAAAGCGTCAATCCAAGTCTAGCACCATCCGGTAAAGGAGAAGAAGAAATTGCAACTTTCATTGGTGATTATCTCAGCTCGATAGGTGCTAATGTTAAGATGCAGAAGGTAATTGATGCGAGGAGTAATGTCATCGGCGTCCTGCAAGGCGAGGAGGATAAAGGCAAGTTACTAATAGTTGCTCATATGGACACCGTTGGCGTAGATTCGATGATCATTCCACCTTTTGAACCAACAATTGAGGGCAATAGACTTTATGGCCGCGGGTCTGCCGATGACAAGAGTGGAGTAGCTATCGCACTCGAGGTTCTTACTCGGTTGTCAAAAAAGCGCCACTTCAAAGGAGAATTGATTTTTGCGGCGACGGTTGATGAAGAATTTGAAGCAAAGGGAATAGAAAAACTTGTTGCTGATATCAAGGCTGACGCAGCTATAGTTATGGAACCTGTTGATCTCAAAATCATCATCGCGCATAAGGGATTTCTGTGGCAGGAGTTCATTGTAAAGGGAAGGGCAGCACATGGAAGTGACTTTATCGGAGGAATTGATGCGATTTTCAATGCATCTAGACTGATCAATGAGATCGTTAAACTCAATGAAACGCTTATGCGGAAATGTCATCCACTTCTCGGTGCTGCATCCCTGCACGCATCAGAGATACATGGAGGAGAGGGATGGTCAACATATCCTTCCAAATGCATCCTAAAAGTTGAGCGACGCACACTCCCAGACGAAACGGAGCAATCGATTGAAATGGAGTTTGATGCTATTGTAAGAAAATTGGAAAGTGAGGGAATCGTCATCGATACTGAGAAAAAATTTTTCAGACCTGCCACCGAGATTTCTCGCAATGAAAGAATAGTTCAAGCCCTAATCGAAGCCTTCACAGATTTGGGCATTACCCCTCAGGTGAGCGGTATGGCGCCATGGCCTGAAGCCGGGGTCTTAAATCTCTCTGGAATACCTTCTGTTGTTTTCGGCCCTAGCGGTTGCAAGGGTCATGAAGCTGGGGAGTTTGTGGAAATCGATAGCGTCTTGAAGTGTGCAGACATCCTCGAAAGGGCTGTTGAGATGTTTTTTGCATCGGATCGAATTACCAGGCGTTTAAATGTCTCCGATAGACTTAAGTAAAACGCTGCAAATCGAGGTGATTGCCGTGTCAATTCCTCTCCCTCCACATACCCATTGTCAAAACTGTAATTCGCCCATACCTGATGATATGAAATACTGCTCCGATGAGTGCAAGGTGGCGTATGAAGGGAAAATAAAAAAAGAAAGAAAGCATCTCATAATCCTTTATGTTGTTGCTATTTTAGTTGTAGTAATTGTTGGTGTGATTAGTTACCTTATGGCGTGAGAAAAAATCGAAAGGGAATCCTAAGAGGCTACAAAATTCTATTTCGAACAGCTTGACTTGAACACAGCATCAACGAGTCTGCAGACTCTCACAGTTTCCTTTACGTCATGCACTCTCAGGATATCTGCTCCATTCATTACTGAGATAGCCGCAGAAGCTAGAGAGCCCTCGAGCCGCTCCTCCTTTGGCAAATCGAGGATTTTTCCGATGAATGTCTTTCTCGAAGCTCCAACGAGGATTGGACGACCTAGACAACGAAGTTCTTTGAGCCGCCTAAGGATCTCAAGATTATGCTCTGTTTCCTTACCAAAGCCTATTCCAGGATCGATGATGATTTTTCGAGTATCAACGTCTCTCTTTTCTGCCTCTTTCATACTCTTTGCAAGGAAATATGCAATTTCTCCGATTACGTCTTCATAATGGATATTCAATTGCATTGTTTGAGGATCTCCAAGCATATGCATGACTATGACAGGCACCCCCATTTCGCTAATAACCTCAAGCATTTGGGGATCTCGGAGCCCTGATACGTCGTTTATGATTTCCGCACCGAGTTCAATAGCTTTCTCCGCAACACGAGGTTTCCGCGTATCTATCGAAACTGGGATCGATATGCACGGAACGATCTCCTGAAGAACTGGCATGACTCTTTGAAGTTCGATGTTTTCAGGAACTGGGGTTGAGAATGGTCGTGTAGACTCGCCGCCGATATCTATGATGTCAGCGCCTTCATCAACCATTTCAAAGACCCTTCTAACGGCTTTTTCTTTATCGATATACGTTCCGCCATCAAAAAAAGAATCAGGAGTCACATTAAGGATACCCATTACAAGTGTTCTTTCAAACGATAGCTGATGTCTCATAAGTGGGACTGGTGCCACTTTAGACGATTTGAAATTCTTCAGGGCAATGTTGATATGTGCAATCACTTCATTATCAGCGTGATGATCAAGCATTTCACGATAGGCGCTCGGGGAGCCAATCATAAGATACCTGAAAAATTTTCTAGATCTGCTTTTTCCAACCACACAACTATGCGTTCTTGCGATTTTCTCGAATTCACTAGAGCTTGGTAGCTCTCTCTCGTCCTCTACAAAACAGAATATTAGGCCATCTACATCCTCAACATCTTTTATACAATTTTCAAAGCCAAGCCGGGATAATTCATCTTGAGCTTCGCAAAGGGATGCATAAGACCTTATGCGAGCGATCATGTTCTACCTTTTAACAACAAATCTACAAATTCCACGAGATCTATAACCTTTACAGTTGCTTGAGTCAATTCTTTTCCCATGCTGAGATTATTAACGCAAAATGGGCATGATGTAATGAGGTATTCTGCGAAACTAGCTTCCGCAACTCTTCGTGCTGCTATCTTTGCGGACAAGTCAGGAAAGGCAGATCTCACTCCGCCTCCACCACCGCAGCATCTCGCAGTGTCCTTACTCCTTGGCATCTCCTTGTAAATGAGTTGTGGTATCATAGATAGGACTTTTCTCGGCGGATCGAAAACGCCGCAGTGTCTTCCAAGATGACATGGATCGTGATAAGTGGCTGTAGCGCTCAAGGGAAGTAACTTCAAATCTCTTTCAGACAGGAATTCAGAAACGTGCTTGACTTTGAAATTGATTTTTAGAAATTTTGGATATTCTTCCTTAAACATACGATAGCAACCAGCACACGAGAAAATCACTTCATCAGCGCCACTTGCTTCTATTGCCTTCAGGTTTCTCTCCATGAGTGATATGAGGTCATCTTCATTCCATCCTATTCTCTGCATAACGCTCCCGCAACACACCTCATCGAGCAATGTGAAATTTACACCTAGTTTATGCAATAAGGAAACTGTCGCATCAGCGCTTTTTCTATTTCTGTACGCTGAGGTGCAGCCAATGAAATACCCCACTTCCGCGTTTCTCGGTTTTATACCAATCCGTTGAGCTACCGAATCCCGCTCACCATAAGGATTGCCGTAGGACAGAATATTGGTGATCACTTTTTTATGAGACGGCAAAATGATTCCGTTAGCTACGAGATCCTTTCGGGCATTTTCAACAACTTCAACCACCTCTATGCTAGACGGGCACCTTCTCTCGCAGTCTTTGCAAGTGGTGCATTGGAAGAGCGCCTCAACAACCGACGGATCAGCAGGTATCTCCTTTTGCAGCAAACCGTACGAGAGGATCATTCGCCCCCTTGCCACGCTGGGATCCCAACCGACACCCTCAAAAACAGGGCAGACACTCTTGCAGAAGCCACAGTATGTGCAGGTCAAAAGGGTCTTCAATTTGCTTCTTAGATGTTGTGCTTCAATTATTTCAGCCATATTAACTCACCTTTGGGACAGTCACACTGCCATCCATCAGGACAAGGAACTTTGCATCTTTATTCACGTTGAGGGCTGCATCGATGGCAGATTGAACGCTATTGAAAGGCGTTATATTAGCTTTTCTCAGCAGATCAGGATCGAGATCCGTCACCGCAAATAACTGGGATTCTAGAAGCATCTCAGCGATTTTCGCAGCCTTATGATAGCCGAGCTTGTAGTCCTTCGATAGATTCTCCAGGATCTTATGGGGGTCGTCGGAAAGAGTGAGCTGTTTGTAAAAAGTATCATGTCCCACACCGGATCGACACTGGGAGACAAGGATTATTATCCCACCTTTGTTGAGCGCCCATTTGGCATTGTCAAGGGCTTTTTGGGATTGATATAAATCGACATCCATTGGATATGGGGCCACGCTGACGATAACATCAGCCTTGGTCTTGATAGGCACTACAAATACCTCGTTCGCCCATTCGACTGCTTGTCTAAATGCAATGTTGAGGTCGCCCGCTGCAGCACGGTAGACTCTTTGGTGTCTATCAAGGACAAGCTGAATTGAAAAAAATTTTTTTAGATCTAATGCGGATAAAGCATCCATCATATCTTCGTGGACGGGGTTGCCTTCGAGGGCAAGAATCTTAGCTTCTGGGCGCATGGCGAGCTTATGGTTCTGTTCAATCGTTTCATAAGCGGCAAGACCCGGAAAAAAAGACTTTCGCCCGCCCGTGTAACCAGCAAAATAATGCGGTTCCACGCTGGTAATTACGATTAAACGGTCTGCGTCGATAACAATGCGATTCAACCACATTTCTGTTCCATTCTTCGACCTTCCGATGTAGACCATTTCGTCCTTCTTTGAATCATGGGAGTGTATCTTTTGCGCGAGTCTTTCGAAATGCCGTCCAAAGATGAAATTGTACTCTTCTGGCGTTGGTGATCGATGGCTCCCTGTTGCGATGAGGTACTTCGCCGCCTCAAGATCCATAATCTCATCCAGTACGTCAAGTACCTTAGACGTAGGGGTCGGTCTTGTCGCATCGTTCACGATAAAAACGACGTTCTTGGCACCAGATAGGAATTTCTCGAGGCAAGGAAGATTGATAGGAGAGTCGATTGCGCCTTTAATCGTTTTTCTTTCGTCGTGGACGTCAACTTCATTTGGACAAATTATCCCCATGAAATTGTTGTCAGGTATCTCAAATTCCTGTTTACCGCACCTGCCGTATGGTATAGAAATCTTCATAGTTGATCGCTGAGAAATAGCTGATCGTTCTAAAAAAAATTGCCTCATATAATTCGGTTATTCGCAAAAATATAATTGCAATTATTCGGTTTTAGAATTTTTCTTAGCTAATTTCGGAAATATATGATGAAAGCATTCAAATTTCATTAATTTAAATATGGCATATTTCTCAGCCCTTATACTATACGTTGACCTCCCGTATATCGAAACTCAAAGTGAAAGATCATAAGAAATGAACATATCTTAAGCGATAACAATCTTTATTTGAATTTGTTAAATATTTATCATTTGAAATTTGTCAAAATTTCGGTTTGACCTCATTATATTATTTATGCAGGATGCATACAAAAGTAGTTTCTTATTAAATTCGCCACACCTCGCTAACTTGAAAGATATTAATGTAGAGAAGTTTTATTGTCTCTCTTAATTACCAGAGGATAAACTGTTGGCAAACTTATTAATATAAAGACTCATTTCGGAACTTGCCCAAGGCGGAGGATGTTAATGGTCTCGAAAAAAACGAAAACGGCGACCAGAAAAGTTAAGGATCGATGGAAAGCAAAGGAGTGGTACAAGATTTACGCTCCAAAAATGTTCAATGAGATGCAAATAGGTGAAACTCCTGCGGCGGATCCCAGTTTGCTAATGGGCAGAACCACAGAGGTAACTGTCCACGACCTTACTGGCGACTTTTCGAAGATGCATGTCAAGCTTAAATTTAGAATAAGTGAAATCAATGGTTTTGATGCAAAAACTGTATTTGTTGGCCAGGACTTAACGAGTGATTATGTGCGCCGATTAACTAGACGCCGAAGAACCAAGACGGATCATGTTGTTGATGCGAGAACGAAAGACGGTTATTTGGTGCGTATTAAGCCAATGAGCGTTACGGAAAAGAGAATCCAATCGTCTCAAGAAACGGCAATTAGGGCGATAATGACTGATACCATCAATAAGCTGGTAGGAGAAATGACGATTTCAGACCTGGTTCGCTCCATAATATCGGGAGATTTGGCGAAAGAGCTCTCCAAAGCTTGTAAAATCATAGTGCCGATAAAGAGGATGGAGATTCGTAGGACTGAGGTTCTTGAAATGGGAACGCCGATTCCAGAGACTGCTCTATCTGAAGCTGCCGCGGAAACACATGTATCTGTAACTGGTGGATCAGAGCAAACTACAGCGGATGTTACCCCCCAATCTGCAGATAATGCTTCGGCACCGAATGAAAAAGAACTCAAAGCCGGGGTGGCTCAGCCTGGTGGAGCGTCGGACTCATAGGGTCTTTACTTCGTGATGACCACCAGGGATATCCGAAGGTCACGGGTTCGAACCCCGTCCCCGGCACCGCTTTTCTCAACTTGTGGATTCTATCTGTAGGAGTAAATTATCAGTCGTATTTTTGCCAAAATCCGAGAGTCCTTGCAGCTTTAGATAACAAAATTTTCGTGAAAGGACATAATCTCGTAGATTGAATGTGGCACAAATGTTTGATCAGTGCTTTTATCGCATTATGATTACAATATTGACGATTCATGATGAAACTCTTGAAAATTGAAGGTTTTTGCACAATGAATGCAAAGTTCGAGGCATTAGGATAAGTGTATTCTTGTGTTAATCCTAACCCTTATTCCCAAAGTTGTTTTCCTCCGACTGGTAGTACGATATCGAGACAGTGTGATTCATCGATTTTTGCATGAACTATTAGCATGAACTGATTGAATAGAATTTCGTGGCGAAAGATAATCAAGCTGATAGCTTTTTACGTACTATTGGATATCATCGATTTTATTTATTTGCCCAAAATTAATGATATAATCTTCTAAATGGTCTTGAAGAAGAAGGAATTATTTTTGTAAATCTATCGCTCATTATTTTATCTACTGATATTCTTTTGTCAAAGTATTTCAGATAATCGCTAACTAGCTCTTCGATCAATCGAAGGTCAAATTCACTAGCTTCAGTAACGCATCCCGCCATATTCCCAGATTGCCTAATGACACCTCTGATGAAGATTTCACCACCGTGCATGCCTATGCCCATGTGTTTCACATCATTGAAATTGCTCTTACCTATATTCAGAAGTATGATTCTTCCTCCGGCCATATACTCTCCGAGAAAGTCACCAGCGCATCCACCTATGAGTATCGTGGGATTCTTATTACCATATTGTTTCAAATGAACGCCAGTACGAAACCCAGCATTGCCCTCTATGAATATTTTTCCTCCCCTCATGGAATAACCAGTTACATCCCCAGCATCTCCGTGTATAATGATCAGTCCATTATCCATCGTGTTTCCACTTCCGTCTTGTGCATTGCCGTAAACATGTATTCGCGGTCCGTTCATAAAGGCCCCTAGATCGTTCCCTGGTATGCCGTATATCTTAATCTCAGTGGATTCTTTTAGTCCTGTTCCGATGTATCTCTGGCCGTACACGTTGTAGATTTTTATTTCTTCAATTCCGCCACGTTCAAGTTCTTTAAGAAGAGCATTCAACTGTCTGTAATGCATTCCATTTGCGTCTATGCTAGCTGAATTTTCATCAATTTTCAGCACACTACCTGCAGAAGCGATTTCTGTGTTGTGCTTTCCGAACACCAAAATCACCTATCAATTTCCTGCGGCTCTTATGCCGAGGATCTTAAGTTCATGGTCCTGTAAACCAACACCTCTTAATTGCTCACGATTACCACGAAGACTCTCAATTGAATCCATCCCCATTGCACCCAACAATTCTTTTATTTCTGCATTCCATGCATTGATGAGATTGACGAGCCTTTGACTTGCCTCTTCTGGATTCAATCTTACTACCAGTTCAGGTCTTGTAGTAGCGATACCCCACGGACATTTCCCGGTATTACATTTTTGGCAGAGGGTGCACCCCATTGCAACAAGTGCTGCCGTACCTATATAGACAGCATCTGCACCAAGGGCGATTGCTTTCAGTATATCTCCGCTGCTTCTGATGCCACCCGCGGCTATGATCGAGACTTCATCTCTTATTCCCTCTTCCCTGAGTCTCTCATCTGACGCGGCGAGTGCCAGTTCAACGGGGATGCCCACGTTGTCTCTTATCACTTTGGGTGCAGCTCCCGTTGAACCGCGCACACCATCCAAGACAATAATATCGGCTCCAGCACGCGCAATACCGCAAGCAATAGCAGCTGAATTATGTACTGCGGCTATTTTTACGGCTATCGGTTTAGTATAATCGGTTGCCTCCCTTAAAGCGCAGATTAGCTGATTTAAGTCTTCAATTGAATATATGTCGTGGTGGGGAGCGGGTGATATAGCGTCTGTTCCAGCTGGTATCATCCTCACAGTTGCGACATCTTCTGTAACTTTTTCACCAGGTAGGTGTCCGCCAATTCCAGGTTTAGCCCCTTGGCCAATTTTTATTTCGATGGCGGATCCTATATTAAGGTAGTTCAAATCAAGACCAAAGCGCCCGGATGCAACTTGTACAACGGCGTGTTTTCCATATCTGTGAAGTTTTGGATGGAGTCCACCTTCACCGCAATTAAATAATGTACCGCATTCCATAGCAGCTCTTGCCAATGTCTCTTGAACATTCAAATTCACAGCACCGTAAGACATAGCAGCGAACAGAATTGGCGTTTCGAGGCAAAGCTGTGGATAAAATCCTGATGCCAAGCATGTCTCCCCGCCATCATATTCATACTCCATTGATTGCGGCTTTCTGCCTAAGTAGGTTCTTATCTCTATCGGCTCTCTTATCGGATCTATTGGGGGATTCGTAACTTGGCATGCATTCAACAGGATGTTATCCCAATAAGTTAAATAGGGTTTATCAGTTCCCATACCACTCAAAATTACGCAGCCAGATTCGGCTCTTTTTTTGATGTCGATAATTGTATCATGAGTCCAATGGAAATTGCTTTTGTATGCATTTGGATTATTTCTGACGGAAATCGCTTTCACGGGACAAAACACAACACACCGCAGGCAATTAACACAATGTTCGTCACGACTCAAGATCTTGTTTTCCTTTACATCACGATAATGCACATTGTAAGAACATTGTCCTATACAGATTCCACAATCTGTGCACTTAGAATAATCCCTTTCGATAGAGTACTCCGAGATTAGATGGCTCTTCACTTAAACCAACACCGCCCCTTCTATTGAGGAAGTCTCTGGAACAAACAATCGATTAGATCTCACGGCAATCAATTCTCCGCCAGATGGTCGCTGGATTGAATCTAGTACAGGAGATATGAGGCGAATCGCAGATTCCTCTGTGGAAACATAAAAGACATTATCCTTTTTACCTGCAACCAATGGTCTCAGCTTCTTCCGATCTGTTAGACCGATCATCTCACCGTGGTGTCCTACCACAATTGAAAAGGGACCATTTAGCATCAAGCTAGCATACATAATTCTGAGTGTGGTCAGCAGCGTTCTCTTTCTTGTTTCCATTAGATCGATTTCTGTCCAATACGGTGGTGCCATGACTCTTGCTACAAGACTCATTGGCAGTTTACTTCTTCTGCTCAGGAGATCAAACGCGTATGTGATTACTTCAGTGTCAGTGTGCATAGTGCATTTGTATCCATGTGCCTCTAGATAGCGTCGATTTGTTCCGTATGATGAGAGTTCGCCGTTATGAGCTACAGACCAATCCAAAAGACTGAATGGGTGAGCTCCTCCCCACCACCCTGGCGTGTTTGTTGGAAATCTAGCATGGCAGATCCACATGTAGCCACGATATTCATGAAGACAGAAGAAGCTAGCAATATCTTCAGGAAATCCGATTCCTTTGAATACTCCCATATTCTTTCCGCTTGACATCACAAATGCACCATCTATGCGAGCGTTTATTCGCATGACTGCTTCAACAACTAAATCATCCTCCCCCATTTTTCCTAATTTATCTGCAAATATGCTTGGTTCAAGAAAGTATCTCCAAAAAATAGGAGCTTTGCCAATTGCGTGATTATTCTCTATTGGAATTTCCTCGCTCATTAATATTCGGAAATTTTTCGACAAATACTTTTCAGTTATCTTTTTTGCATATGAATTTGTATACATCAAATGCATTGCATAATCATTTTTGAATTCTGGATATATGCCATATATTGCAAATCCGGCCCCTAATCCATTTCCACGCTCACGCATCAATGAGATCGCTCTTACGGGATCTGCTGAGCCAAATCTTTCCTCGTCAAGATTGATAACTCCAAATAATGCACAGGAGCTGATTATTTTATCAGGAAACTGTCTTTTACAATCCAATTTGCCACTCATCTATACCACCTCATAGTCAAGCCTACTTTGATTTTCCCTTATTGTGAAAAATAAGTTCTTTGTTTATATCCAATCTTATCTTCGGATCCTTATGGATAGAATGAGCATGTATGAACCATTCGCCGTTTTTCCTGTTGAAGATTAGTAAATGGGCATATCGATTATTTATTGTGGCTATTCTATTTTCATTTGGAGTAAATTCATTTGTGCTTCCAATTTCATCTAGTTTGAACAATGGAAATAGATTGTAAGTCTTGTGTTCCGTTTTCATCTTATCTAAGAGCTTACTCTTTCCTGAATGAATCTTCAAATTTTGATTCTTACCACAATAATCGTTAAAATTTTTTCTTTTTATATTCGTAATTATTGGTACCTCATCATCGAGACAGGACATTGAATTTGTATGACCCTTGCTGATCGTGCAAATAGTTACATTTTTGATATTTCCTATTTTCATTTGTCGCACCGTAGGTTTCACATAATCTAGCATATTTTATATATCTTTGATCAAAAGTATTTATATTCGCGTAATTGATAACCTCCTAACCATAGAGAAATAAATAAATTATGTATTAACGGAGTTGCGATATATGAATAAGAAGGATCTTGGTTCAAGAAGAATTCAATGTGTTGGAAGGGGCTCATATATAGTATCCCTGCCAAAGGACTGGGTATTGGAATCGAAGCTTGCAAAGGGAAGCGAAATAACATTCAATGTTCTCGATGATGGCTCTGCCCTTCTTGTTCCTAGAAAATTTGATGACAGCGTATCTTTAAACAAAGCTAATACAAAGGAATACTGCGTTCGCGTCAGGTACGAAGATGATACTTCTTCCTTATGTCGGAAAATAACTTCATTATATGCTGTTGGTGCAGATATGATACGTCTAAAATTCGAAAATGAAGAATGTTTCAAGAAACATCGCAAATCCGTGAATGAATTGACAAAAGTGGAGCTTCTCGGTGCAGAAATTATTGACGAGTGCGAAAGTGAAATTATAATCCAAATTCTCGTCAACCATCCAAACCTCTCTGTTGAAGCAGCAATTAAAAGAATGGCGATTCTCGCCCTAGAGGCCAATAAAGAGGCGATTCTTTCCCTGAAGAACGAGAATGTTAATTTCATACAAAATATTACTAATTTCAACAGTGACATAAAAAGACTGGATCTGTACGTTATTCGCCAATTAAAATACCATTTAGAGCGAAATTCTTACAAGGATCTGGGATTCAAGAGCAAAAAAGAGTTTCTTGGATATCGTATAGTCATTAATGATATCAGGAATATTTCCAATAATGCATTGAATGTAGCGAAGAATGTCGCATCAGTCATGAAGTTTGACAAGAAGGGGAGCTCTTATTCAGAGATAGATATAGACAAAGAGATATATTCTCAAATCACAAGTTTTTGTTTTTCGATGCACAAGATGTTTGATCTTACATTAAAAGCGATGTTCATAGGAGACTATCGCGAGGCAGACAAGATATTCTCACAACTAGACGAATGTGCTGCTTCGGAAAGGAAGATTGCTCTTGCGCTATTTGGTAAGCGCATGGACCCTAAAGTGACACTTGTTTTGGGGCTCATGCTTGACGCCTCTAGAAGAATAATGGAGTATTGCCAGAATATTGCTGAAATTACGTTGAACAGAACGGTTGAAACCACTCTTCCTGCTACTTCCATGAATTGATCAGTGAAGGAGAAACGAGTGTCACATGTAGCGAATGATCATTACTGATCACTGCTGGATCATCAAGATTCTATTAAATCAAATGTTATAACGAATGTTCTAGGCCTCATCAGAGATGTTCACAATCTGAGGATGTTCGACAACATGCTACTGGATCTAATTGAGAGGAAAAATAAAGGCCCATTTGGGCTTTATTCTAAATCATAATCTACTTGTTTCGTATATTCATAGTCGTGTCTAAAACCTTTAGATTATTTTGGTCGTCGCCGAAAACTAAAATCGAATTGATTGAAGCCAGCGACAATATTATAATCGGAGCTATTATTTACCGACCATTTGACGGGAAACAAAATTGATTAGAAGACGAAAAAATAATTTTTTGGAGCGACGCAGATGAACCGCAGAACTCGCATGGCCCGTTGAAGGTGAGGGAGGGGGGGGATATTGGAGCAATTGCTAGCATTAATTGGCTGTCATATTCCGATTTTCTTCTGCTAAGTGAATGCATGGCACAAGATCTAATTCATAGTAGCTCGAAGAACTTCATCATCAAAACGCCAATGACTGCATGATCTCAGTTTTGGCAGGAATATCACATGTTACCACTCTCATTAAGAACAGGCATGCCCTAATTTCCACTAGCTCATTCATTCAGATTATTGCATTCCATTTGTATTTTTTATTGATGTTTCATAAGGCATATTATGTTTCAGTTTTCTTACAAGGAAAAGTAAAATGACATATTTGATTTGGTTAAATTGGGTTCCAGGTATGGCACTCGAATATATTCTGTATTGAATCATTTCAAAATCAATTATTATTTATGATCATTTTCGATTACGTACCGAAAATACTACATTTCTCAATAATGAAGTGGCATCGGAGTTGGGTTGCGTGAGGGTAATAATATATACAGGCAAAGGCGGCGTCGGTAAAACGTCTGTTGCTGCCGCAACAGCGCTGAAGTCCGCGAGGCATGGATATAAGACGATCGTGATGAGCACGGATTCCGCTCATTCCCTTTCTGATTCATTTAATATGCAGCTTTCTGGTAAGATCAGTAAAATCGAAAGCAATCTTGATGCAATTGAAGTGGATGTTCTTTATGAGCTTGAGCACCGTTGGAAGGAGATTCAGAAATATCTCTCTGATTTTTTGGAGGCTGTAGGCGTCGAAGGCGTTGCAGCCCAGGAAATGGCAATATGGCCCGGAATGGATTTGATGTCAGCTCTTTTCTATCTGTGGGATTTCCAAAGGACGGACGCTTATGATGTTGTTGTTATTGATACCGCGCCGACAGCAGATACCCTGAGACTATTGAGTTTTCCCGAGATATCCAATTGGTACTTTGATAAGTTGTACAAGGTCTTTAGAAATCTTTTGAAGCTTGCAAGGGCCACCGTCGGCAAAGTGATGAAAACTCCACTGCCGTCTGAGGCGGTACTAAAAGACATCGATGAACTCAGGGCTAGAATGTACTCTATACGAGGAATTTTGACAAATCCCGACATCACCACAGTAAGGTTAGTTGTTAACCCAGAGAAAATGGTTATTAATGAAACGAAGCGGGCCTTCACCTATCTCTGTCTTTACGATTTGACAGTTGAGTGTCTAGTTGTAAATAAGATACTGCCAGATTGTAGCGATGATTACTTCAAAGAGAAACTGGAGGAACAGCGCTGCTACATGGAATTGATCGAGGAAGCTTTCAGTCCGCTGAAAATACTTAAAGCTACTCAAATGCGAACTGAACTCGTTGGCATGGAATCGCTTAATGCGCTTGGTAAAATGCTCTTTGATGACTCTGATCCTACCATAATATATTCAAAAGAAAAGCCGATGGAGATCTTTGAGGACAATGGCGTCGAAACGCTTTCGCTAAAATTGCCCTTTTCGACAAAAGAACAAGTAGAATTATATAAATCTGAAGACTCATTAATTGTGCAGGTTGGTGCATATCGCCGCTCGATAACTCTACCTTATTCGCTTATCAAGAAGGAGGCTGAAAGGGCAGAGTTCAGAAACGGTCGACTGCTCATCAGGTTTAGGAGGAGTGAAGAAAATGCCTGAAGATGAGAGAAAGGAAGAAACTGGTAGTGGGGGGCGAGAGGGATTTCGAGAATCAATTATTTCAGAGGAAGCTCGTAGCCATTTAGTGAAGGCTGGTGCTGAGATGTTGCTTGCATTGGATGCTATGATTCCAGAGTCTAGAATTCCAAAAGAAGCGAGAAGGCATTATCTTGCAGCCAAGAAGGAATTTCTTCTCATGCTGAAAAGCATAATTGATGCAAACCTGCAAACTATAGAAACTGTTCAAAAGGGAGAACGAACTGTTAAGAAAATTGACCTCGAGTGATTTGCGATACTCTTCACCATTAAAATGTTCCTATTCAATTACTTTGCTTTGTAATTGAAATTCGAAGAAAAAAGTCGTACCAGTTGGAGTAAGCACGAGATAATCAATTAACTATTTTATTTTATGAGGCAATTCCTCCTCGGGATTTGAATGCCGATGTGTCTTGTTCCTTATCCCGAGAACTGCACAGGTTGCAGGTTTTGTGAGATCATTTGCTCGCTTTCGCATGAAAGAGTAGTGAGCCTGGAAAAAGCTAGGTTGAGAGTTGTGCGGAAAGACATCGCAACAGACATCCCTTTTGTGTGTGCTCAGTGTCAAAATGAGGAGAACAAGTGCTGCGCGGAAGTCTGCCCTGAAGATGCGATTTTCTTTGATGGAAAAGCACTCGTTGTCGATGAAGTAAGGTGCACTGGCTGTGGATTGTGCGAAAGGGCGTGTGCATATGGAGTTATAAGGGTTAGTGGTGTGGCGAGGAAATGTGACCTGTGCGGCGGCGATCCGCTTTGCGTGAAGTTTTGCCCCTTCGGCGCCATTAAGTATGAGGAGATAAAGAAAGAGAATTTTCGAAAGATCCTTGCAATGATGGAGGTCTCATTTTGAAAGAGCACTGCTGGCATTTGCTAGACATTGATCTTTCTGATTTGAGTTTCACGAGAACGGAAATTGCTGATGATCTGAAAGCAAATTACCTCGGTGGTGAGGGGCTCGCCGTGAAATTATTCACAGATGCGGCAGATCCAAAGATCGACCCCTTCAGCCCTCGAAATCCCGTAGTGATTGCACCAGGTCTATTGACTGGATTGCCCATTCCTACTGCTAGTAAAACCGCATTTGTTTCAAAATCTCCACTTACTGGGACGATTGCAGAATCGATCATGGGCGGTGGCATCGGCATTCAAATGAAAATGACGGGTGCGTATGTAATCAGAATTACGGGGAAAGCTAAGGAACCAGTCATACTACTCATTGATAACGGCAGCGTCATTTTTGAGAGTGGATCGAAATATTGGGGACTTTCAACGAGGGAAGCCGAGATGGCTATAAAGCACGATCATGGGGATTACGTGGTGGCAACGATTGGCCCAGCTGGCGAGACTCTTGTTAGGTATGCGTGTATTGACTGTGAGGGTAGGCAAGCAGGGAGGGCAGGGATAGGTGCCGTACTCGGATCCAAGAATTTGAAAGCAATCGGGGTCAGAGGAAACGGCGATCTTCCAGTTTATGATGCCGAGCGCCTGATTTCTCTAGCGTTAAAATGGCAAGAAATCATGGAAAAGAGCAACGCATTTATCGAGGATACAAAGTATGGCAGTGGAGAGTTTCTGGAATGGGTGAATTCAGAGCGCGGTGTATTCCCAACAAAGAATTGGAAGGAGTCTGTTTTTGACGAAAGAAAGGAGATCGATCCATATTATTGGGCCCCTAAATATAGTCTCAAGAACAAGGCATGTTTTGCATGCACGAAGGCATGTGGAAAGCTATTTGTCATACGTGAGGGACGCTACGCTGGAACGCTATTAGATGGTATTGAATATGAGACTCTTTATGCCCTCGGTGGGCAATGTGGCAACCCCGATATCGAGGCACTTGCAAAAGCAAATGAGCTCTGTGATCTGTTCGGTATTGATACAATTTCAACCGGGGTTGTTATAGGGTTTGTGATGGAGCTCGTTGAAAGAGGTCTTCTTAGTGTGAAAGATATAGGAATTGATTGCAGATTTGGAAATTCCGAGGCAGTTCCGAAGATGGTCGAGTTGATCGGCAAACGTGAGGGATTGGGGGCGCTCTTCGGGGAAGGTGTCGCTCGAATAGCCAAGACAATTGGAGGTGATAGTGAAGACTACGCATTGCATGTCAAAGGTATGGAACCCCCCGCGTACGATGTAAGAGGGTTAAAGGGAATGGGTCTTGGTTTCATGACATCATCAAGGGGTGCATGTCACCTTAGATCAGGATTTTACGCTCTCGATCTTACTGGAAAATTTTGGCGTTTTGAAGGTGTAGATCGTTTGTCCACAAAGGATAAGGGTATAATGGTCAAAGCCATGGAAGATTTTATGATGATCTATGATTGCCTTGGAATTTGTAAATTCTCGAGGGGGTTTTTCAAAATTGAGGGCTTCATTGATCTCATAAGTGTGGCAATCGGAAAATCATACACTGAAGAAGAGCTTCTGCTCATCGGTGAACGGATTAACAATGTCAAGCAAATCTTCAATCTACGGGCTGGGATCGGAAGGGAAAGCTATCGCCTGCCAAAGAGAATTACATGCGAACCAATTTCTTCAGGTGCATCCAAGGGAGCGGTGCTGACGGAAAAAGAGGCAGAGGAGATGCTCTCAGAATACTTTATTGCTCGTGGTTGGGATCTGAAAGGAATTCCAACGAAGGAGAAACTAGCACAACTTGGACTTAATCATCTGATTAATTGGAACAAAACTGAGATTGATCGTCGTTCATTGGAATCATAGTGTTTGATCGTAACAAGTCGAGCATAGAAGTTGTCCTTCGTGGAATCGCAGTTCGCTCGAATATGACCCGCAGTTATCGCAGTAGCCTTCTGTGGTTCTTGGTGTCGAATCGGATTTCGTTCCGCTCCTTATGCGTGCCCACTCTCTGGTGATTTCGATCAGAGATGGAGATAACTTCAGAATGTCATTCTCGGTTACTATACCTATCAATTTTCCATTCTTGACCACAGGCAACCGTCTCACTTTCAATGTCGACATTTTCTTTGCAGCAGAAGCAACGCTTTCCTTGGGACCAATGCTTATCAACGGCGAAGACATGATCTCCTTTACTTTGATCTTTGAAGGCACCTTGTTTTCGGCCACAACTTTGTTGACAATGTCTCGCTCTGTCACTATCCCAATAGCTTCGCCATCCTGGACTATAACCAGACTTCCAACCTTTTCATTTCTCATAACTTTAGCTGCTTCTTGCACCGTCATTTCTGGATTGCCGATCACTGGCGATTTCGTCATGATCTCTTCAACGAGTATGTCGTCTCCCCTGCTGCTCATGGTTATATGATAGTCTGTGAAGGTAGAAATTCTTTTTGAACATACGCAGCTTCGAAGACTTCAATACAAGAATCTGATTTTATTACCCCAATTTCCGATTCTCTTTTGAGTTAGATTCGCAAGTGATAAATTCGTTCAAGAAAATGAGATTGAAGGAGATGTGACTTGAATGGATAATAAAGAAGGGGAAATTGCAGTACAGATTGCCAGAAAAGTTGTTGATTCTGTGGCAAGATTTCAGAAACCCAAGAATATTGAAATGCCAGAGAGCTTTAATGATAAGCGAGGGGTGTTTGTGACGCTATCGACCTATCCTGAGCACGATTTGCGGGGGTGCATTGGCTATCCTGAACCAATATATCCGCTTGCAAAAGCATTGGTTCTGGCCGCCGAATCGGCATGCCATGATCCCAGATTTCCTCCGCTGCGAGAGGAAGAGCTTATGCACATCGTTGTCGAGGTGAGCGTACTTACTCCACCTCAGCCGATTGAAACCGACGATCCCAGAAAACTGCCAGAATTGATTACTGTTGGCGAAGACGGATTGATAGTCGAAATTGGCCCATTTCGCGGTCTTTTATTGCCACAAGTGCCGGTTGAATATGGCTGGAATGCAGAAGAATTCCTCGAACACACGTGCATGAAGGCAGGATTAACTCCTGATTGCTGGCTTGACAAACGTTCGCGATTTCTGAAATTTCAAGCTGAGATATTTGCAGAAAAAGAACCCTATGGAGCGATCGTGAGGAAGACTTTAAAGTGATTCTATGGAAACAGTCATTGAGGGGAAGGTACTATACAAAGGGAATTTTATCGAATGTTGCCTCGGAATAGATGAAGGACGAATTGTATCCATAAAGAAAATTCTCAAAGGAGATAAGCGTATCACTTACAGCGGAAAAGTGATATTGCCAGGAGCCGTAGATGTTCATGTTCATTTCAGAGATCCAGGGTTAACGCACAAGGAAGACTTCCAGAGTGGTAGTATTTCAGCAGCCTTCGGCGGAGTTACATGTGTTTTCGATATGCCAAATACGATCCCCCCCGTGATCTCCATTGATGCGGCAAAGGAGAAACTTAACATCATTTCTAAAAAGGCATGGGTCGATTTTGGAATCTTTGGGGGTTGTAGCTCCGATGCAGACCCCCAGCAGATCTCAGATCTAGTTGTTGGTTTCAAATTGTACATGAGCTCGGTTTCTGGACCATTATTGGTGAAAGATGAGCAAGAGATTGGGGATATCTTGAGGGCTGTAATAAAGACAAACAAGCCTCTATGCATTCATGCAGAGGACGAGAATCTAATTGCTCATGGTCAAGCATCCGATCTTGTCGATCACGAGTGCAGCAGGCCAATAGATGCTGAGGTGAAAGCCATAAAAAAGATTGTTTCATTATATTCGGGGAAGGGCGTTCATATTTGTCATATCTCAAGCTCAAAGGACCTGGAAGCGCTTGAAGGGACGAAATATTCCACAGAGGTGACCCCACATCACTTACTGCTGGATAATCAATGTGGTCATGGTGCTTTCGCGAAAGTCAATCCTCCCCTGAGAACAAAAGCAGAAAGAACTCGACTTTTTTCTGCGTTTGTAAACGGGCGCTTCGATGTTCTAGCATCAGATCACGCTCCGCATACGATTGAGGAAAAAAATGAGGACTTTAGCGAAGCCCCTTGTGGCATGCCGAGTGTTGAGACATCAATTCCTCTGATGCTCGCTCTCGTGAAACGGGACCTAGTTGATATTAAGGTTCTAATGCGCAGTGCTTGTGAAGCCCCCTCAGAGATCTTTGGAATTCGTAAGGGAAGAATTGATATAGGCTTTGATGCCGATCTGATGGTGGTAGATTTCAAGAAAATTGATAAAATCAAAGCCGAGATGCTTCACAGCAAATGCGGGTGGACTGTATATGAGGGACGAGAAGCAATTTTTCCATATGCTGTAATCTTGCGCGGAATGCCGATCATAGAAGAAAACTCAATTATTGGCGAAAGGATGGGTGTGAATGTCGCGGAACCCAAGCATAAGTCAAAGCGTTGACACTTCGCTCCTCCGAGGAGTCAAATTTAAATGTCTTGATAGATGCCAACTTTGCTGCCTCTGTCAACCTGAACTTGCTGGGAATGAGGTTGATATGTTCCTCAAAAAATATTCAAACTTGGTTTGCAGGAAAACAATCCCCCATGATCATTATGCTATTCGGCTTCAAAAAGGGCAAGGGCCTTGCTCATTTCTCAACAATAGAAAGTGTAGCATCTATGACATGAGACCTTATTTTTGTCGACAGTTTCCGACGCACTTTCATGTTCTTAACAGAATCCAGATAATTGTCGATCTTTCTTGTAGAGGTGTGTGGACCAATTATGGAGAAGATTTAGAGGCAATGGCTCTAGAAATGGCCAATAGTAATCTAGCCACATTAATTGAGGTTTTGGATGATTCCAGGGTCGTATATTGTGATTTCGTTTCAAATTGCGTAGATGCGGGGATATGGAGGAAACCTGTTGAATTGCAGAAGGAAATTGACGAATCATTTGACAGATTGTTGGATGTTAAATTCCTGGCGAGAATGCTGGACATGACTATTGAGAAGTCGGAATTAAGCATTGTAGAAGTTAATAAAAGTGATCAGGATATCAAATATGATGATATTGTAGATGCAGCTATGGAGGCAACTCTCGGTTCGATTGGGGTCTCTAGAATCGTGGATGCGCCCATATATTGTGATGAGGAGGGTAATTGGAATGTATTCTACTTGAAAAATAAAAAGATCATCTGGTATCGACTAAATGATGATGGATCTTTAGAGCAAACGGAATCAATTGATCCAAGAGACGTTGAATTAATACTTCCTGATGCCAGTGCAAAGAGAATTCTCGCATGGTATCTCTCGATCTTAAATAAAAGAGACAGCACTTTTGGATATGCTTGCTACTTAGTCGACCAATACAAGTATGAGGACTTTCTTTCCAATGTGTACTTTGGAATTATAGGCACAGCACTCTTGGATCTTCTATTTCGTAGCTCATTGCTCATCAGGATCAAGGGAGGTAAACTTGACGAAAATTTGATGAAAGAAGCCATTATTTTCTTCGACATGGATTTACTGGATGCACCGACAATTGGTGCGTATGTATGAGATCGATCGAAATAAACGCAAAGATTAAAATAGTCTGGGCGTAATCGGGCACACTGGTGACAGAGTATGCAGAAACCTCTCACAGTTCTTAATCAGGCTATCAACAAGCCTGTCATCGTAGAACTTAAGGCAAACAGAGAATACCGCGGAATACTAGACGGATATGATCCTCATATGAACCTCGTACTGCGAAATGTAGAAGAGCTTGTCAATAAAGAGGTCGTGAGAAAATTGGACATCGCCATTGTGAGAGGCGATAATGTCATATACATTTCGCCATAGTGGCATTTAGATGATCATAAAAGGGAGAGAAGAATAAATGGTTAAAGGTACACCTTCAAAAGGCAAGCATGCAAACCGAAAGACCCACATCCCTTGTCGCAGGTGCGGGAAGAAAGCGTATAATGTTAGAGAAGGATACTGCGCCTCTTGTGGTTACGGTAGGAGTGCAAAATTGAGATCCTACAGCTGGGCCAAAATCCATTAGGTCTGAGGTGAAAGCCTTATGGACAAACCCGAGCACAGCTGCGGGGTCGTGGCAGCCGCTTTAAATGGAAATGTGGCTCCAATGCTAAAGAGGGCGCTTCGGGTAATTCAGCATCGCGGTCAAGAAAGCTCTGGCATTGCAGTTTATGATGACGGTATTAAATATGTTAGAGGAATGGGGCTAGTACATGAAGTGCTAGTTGGTAGAGAGTTCGACTCGTTGAAAGGGAATGTGGGCATCGGACATGTGCGATATTCAACTACGGGTACTTCGAGCATTGAGAATTGTCAACCTCTCGTTGTTTCGACTTCTGCAGGTGAGCTGGCGATAGGCCACAATGGTGATATTGTAAATGCAGATAAGGTAAGGAAGAAACTCCAGTCAGAGGGTTGGGCCTTCTTGACCAACACAGATTCTGAAATCATAATCAGAATCCTTGCTAACGAATTAGCTCAGTATGGTGATCCTATAAGGGCGATAAAAAACACGATGAGAATCATCGATGGCGCATATTCTCTGGTGCTAATCATTAGTGGGCGTATCTTTGGCGTGAGGGATCCATATGGTTTTAGACCCCTTTGTATAGGAAAGGTCCACAATGGATTTGCAATAGCTTCTGAAAGCGCTGTTTTCGATATTCTTCGCGGGGAATTTATAAGAGATGTCGAGCCAGGAGAGATCATCGAAATATTGCCTGAGCGCTTTACTTCTACTAAATTCCCAAGTGCCGCACATAGTGCCCACTGTATGTTTGAATGGGTGTATTTTGCGCGTCCTGATTCTGTGATCGACGGGAAAGAGGTCTACGGTGTAAGGAAGCGCATTGGAAGAAAACTAGCAGAGGAACAGCCAGTTGATGCGGACGTCATTGTCGCGGTTCCAGATTCTGGCAGAGGGCACGCCCTCGGGTTTGCGGAGCATTCTGGAATAAGATACGAAGAAGGATTCATGAAGAATAGGTATATTGAGAGGACTTTTATAATGCCAGAACAAAATCAAAGAGATGAAGGTGTCGTTCTCAAATTGAATCCAATTAGATCGACGATGGAAGGGAAGAGAGTGGTCATCGTCGATGACAGCATTGTGCGCGGCACAACGATGCGGAAAATTGTACAGATGGTCAGAAGGGCAGGTGCTAAAGAAGTCCACGTACGTGTTGGTTGCCCTCCGATTCGTGCACCTTGCTATTATGGTATTGATATGAAGACCCGCGATCAGTTTATAGCTGTCAACCGATCGTATGAGGAGATTTCTAAAATAATAACAGCGGACAGTGTTGGCTATATAAGCATAAAGGGTCTTGTGGAGGCCCTGGAGATTCCTGAAACAGAATTATGTCTTGGCTGCCTCACAGCCGAATACCCAACGAACATTCCTGGCGAGAAGATGAGATTTCAGAAGAAGTTGGATATCGAAGTGAATTGATTATCAGCTGCAAAAAATGTTTCCGCTTATCTTGATCGAGTACCTCAGGATGAATGAAATCTTCATTTATTACAATGTCATCATTAAACAAGCATTATTTACACAATAACTGGCTAATGAATTCGTGGTACGCGATGATAAAGTTTAATATCGAAAATCCTATTGGAGCAGTTGCATGGGCCGGTAGATCAGCTGGAAGATCGCTATCTTGGCATGGTAGAGGTCGCGAGTTCAAATCTCGCCCGGTCCATCATTTTGATTAATTTCATTGGCGAGCTTTTATGAACCAGCCTCTCATTCCACTTTCTCGTAAAAGATATAGGCGTTTCCTTCTATAAGGGATGCAAATATGCTAGTCCAGATCAAGTTGTGTAGATACAACAATAGCATTTATCCAATCACAAGGAAATGAGGAATTCAAGGATCTTTCTGAATTGCTGTAAGTGGGCTCACCCGGATTCGAACCGGGGAACTTCGCCGTTCTGACCTCCAAAAAGAGGATGTCAAGGCGACGTCATAACCACTAGACCATGAGCCCTTTGGCTTTGGAAAATATTAATTCGATGCTATATTCCTTTCGCCCTTGAAAGAAGGACTAATCCTTACCTCGTGGATATGCACATCGACAGGGTTTTAACCTCCCAGAACAACCATGCTAGCTTAGGTCTAAGCAGCGATTCAAGATTTCTTTGTGTCAACCCGATGGTTCATATTCATCACTTAACGCGTTCTCGAATGGAAAAACACGACTTCATGGTACGTGGTGTTGTAAAGAATTCCAGAAAAAAGCTACCATTATGCCTCAGCATCGCAAGATATTAATGTAATGAGCAGATTTCACTCACCTGATCTAGATGCCAGAGATTCTATTGTTTACGAAGCCGGGTTGCCAAAAATGCGAATTTGTCAAAGAACGAATACCTAGGAATCTCAGTGTAAATATTGTAGATACGGCCTCGCCTGAAGGTCTCGCAGAGGCTGCGTATTTCGAAATCCTCAACAGAAATGTTCCTATTCTAGTTGTAGATGATGAAATCATTGAAGGTGCCATTCCGATTCTGAATAAACTAAATAGTCTTGCACTCTCATCAAAGGAAGATTAAATGCTTTGAGCTCGGAGACGTTTGATATATTATGTTAGCACTCGGCATTGAAGGAACGGCGCATACGCTCGGAGTCGGGATAGTCGACGAGTTCGGTAATATATTGGCAAATGAAATCAAAATGTACAAGCCTGAAAAGGGCGGCATTCACCCGCGGGAAGCAGCTAATCATCATGCGGAATATGCGGCTTCGATCATCAAGAAAAGTCTTGATATAGCGGAAGTTTCTGTGCGCGATATCGATCTTGTGTGCTTCTCACAAGGCCCTGGATTAGGACCTTGTCTCAGAACCGTGGCGACTGCAGCCAGATCCCTCTCTTTATCGTTAGGCGTTCCAATTATTGGCGTTAACCATTGCATTGCGCATCTCGAAATCGGCGTTGCCAAGACAGGTGCAAGAGATCCAGTATTGCTGTACGCTTCTGGTGGAAACACGCAAGTAATTGCTTTCGCCAATGGACGGTACCGGGTATTCGGTGAAACACTTGATATTGGTATAGGTAACATGTTGGACAAACTCGGCAGGGAGCTTGGATTGGGTTATTATGCGGGACCTAAAATCGAATCGCTCGCGAAGGATGGCATGAAACTGCTCGAGCTTCCATACTCTGTAAAAGGTATGGATATGGCTTTCTCTGGCATTTTGACAGCAGCACTCAATCTTTATAAGAAAGGTGCACGGATTGAAGACATATGCTACTCTGTGCAGGAAACATGTTTTGCCATGTTGACTGAAGTCACGGAGCGAGCGATGGCTCACGTAGAGAAGAATGAGGTATTGCTTGGAGGAGGAGTTGTCCAGAATAAGAGGCTCCAGGAAATGGTGGCGAAGATGGCCCGCGATCGAGGTGCATCTATGTTTGTACCTGAGAATAAATTGTGTGTCGACAACGGTGCTATGATTGCGTGGACTGGACTCATCATGTACAAATCCGGTATTCGCATGGATATTTTCGATACCGCTGTAAGGCAGAGATTCAGAACGGATGAAGTAGATGTCTGCTGGCGCAGTTAGGCGCTTGCATTCTTCTGTTTCGCTATTGTAGCATCAAGAATCTCAAGAAATTTTTCTTCGGTTCCTCGCGGGATTGTAGCCCCACTGGCAATAGCATGTCCACCGCCAGTTCCTCCAACTGCCATGGCGCTTTCCTTAAGTGCCTCTGAGAGATCTACTCCTTTGCTCAAAAGGACAAAAGTGGCTCTTGAAGAAATTCTAGATTCATGATTGCCTTTAGAAATCGCTATCGTTGGTTTGTCGCGATCGGCGAGGTATTGCATTACCAAACCGCATATCGTACCAGCTGTGTTTGAATCATCAGTAAAGAAATATTGAATATTATTGAGTTTTCGTACACCATCACTTTCGAGAGCTCTGAGCGAGCTGAGAATGCTCTCCTTATAAATCTTCCTCAGCTCCGTAGCCTTGACAATAGATTTCTCGTCCCTGAGAGTGACGCCAAGCCCGACACTCTCGTTTCCGGTGCGCCCGCAAGCGTTAAGAATCGATGCAAGTTCTGACGCATAGAGTTTCCACTCTGCAAAATAGATTCGCTCCTGCGTTACTTCTTCGAGCGTATCAAGGGTACATCCTTGACCCAATAACCTGAGAGCTAATAGCGAAACGAGCTTTCGTCTATCATTTTCATTCAATTCCTGAACCAAAGTTTCTGGATTGATACCGGCGAAAGCAAGAAACTGTCTCACTGCGTCTTCATTGCCGCTGAGGCCCTTAAAATATGGATCAACAGAGTAATAGATTGCATCTCTTATTTTTCCATCCTGAATCACGGAGCCTTGGCGAATTTCCACTATTTTCTTATCACACCCTACTTTGAGGAGGTATTCATTTATGCCTTTCATACCCCGAACATGCTGTCGATCTCCAACTATGCCGGCAAATGCGACTGGTAGGAACTCCCAGTTTGAGTCGTCGATGCACACTGCAAAAATCTGGCATAAAGAACTCGCTGAGGCCCCAGTCATGCCGTCAATTCCGAAAATATGGGGGTTAAGGTGGAAGATTCCTTTAGAATCCATGGGCGGAGAGTGATGATCCAAAATGATTACTGGTGTTTTTGCCTTCTCAAATATTTCTATAAACGAGCTGCCCATGTCTGATATGATGAGGCAGTCAAAATTCGGTTTGGCTAAAATCTGAACGATCGCCTGCGCGTTGAGATTCCTAACCATGCTTACATGGAAATCCTTTTTCCTTTTTAGAAGCGCTCCGCAAACGACACCAGCAGACGCTATGCCATCAGCGTCATAATGAGAAATGATTCTCACGTTGTCGCACTTTTCTACAACGGATATTGCATCATTTACGCGTTGCAGGAACTCAGAGGGCAGAGTCCCTTCGTCATTCATTCATCTCACTCAATCTGAAGCTCCGCGGTCTTGAGTGAATATGTCCAATTTCCAGGGAGGGCGCCTATTCTCTTATAGTACTTAATTAGCCTCCTGATTTTTGATTCGACCAGCTGGAGTCCTCGTTTTGCGCCAAAGTCCTTGCGGTTTTGGGCCAAGTGCAAATCTACATTGATGGCCTTTTTCATGAGGGCAGCAAGATCTTCGGGAATTTCGGGGGTCAGACCGTTTTCTCTTAGTATCTGAGAAATGCTTTTCCCGGTCGCTAGCTTTACACTCGGTACGGCGTAATTATCACGTAGTACTATACCAATCCTTGCTGTTGTCAGTCCATCTCTCGCAAGCTTTACAATGAGTTTTTCGACCTCATCTTTACCTATGGGAACCCACTCTGGATTCTTCTTGATCAGCGGTCTTTTTGAACCAGATTTTCCTCTTCTTCTGGCGTGGATTCGAGCCATTTTAATCCTCCAAATTAACGAGCCACTCTAAGAGCGAAGCATTCGCCAATTCATGTTGTAGTATTTAAGTTTCACCGTATGAATTATATCCGCTTGCTCATCCGGCCAATCATTTTATAGTCGATGCACATCCACCTGGATTTACGATGTCGATTCCTGAAGTAATGCTATTCGTATACTTGATCTTGTAGTGTAAACACAAATATGACCAGAAAGTTCTATTCATATCTTTGTTTAAGTGATTCTCAAAATTTCATTAATGGATTTTCCTTTTTCAAATTACGAATTTCTTTTAGAATTGTGATGTATTCGGCACGTGGAAATGCCATATTTTCAGGCAGTTCCTCGAAGAAAGACCATTTCATTTCCCCCTTACCAATATTTTTTCCCATTTTTCCTATGTAAAGTGTGAATTGCATAGTTTTGATCTCGTGTGTAGGGATAAAATCAAAACCAACCTCTTCCCTAAATTCTCGAACGCATGCTTCTCTGTCGGTCTCATCTTCTTCAACAACGCCACCGGGGAATTCCCATCCCTTTCTTTTTGGATTATAAACAAGCAGAAATCGTGAATCCTGAACGGCGACTGCAATAACCAGTCTCATTTTCTTCTCACCGCGATCATTGCGTGATCCTTCTCGAAAGGATCTAGCGGAAGCATCTCAATTAATATCATTCCGTCAGATCGAATTCTACTTGCCACCTCCTCATAAATTTCATTAGGTTTTCGTGTCACATCTTCAGATCTCGATTTAACGGAGATCAAACCAGATTGGGCCTTAAATAACCGCATGTTTTTGAGGAAGATGGATACTTGGTCCTTCTGCGCGACATCTTGATACACAACATCAACATCACCGACTATCATCTGGTAGAATTCTGGTTTATTCGCATCGGCAAGTATGGGGATCATGTTCTTTCGCTTATTACAAAGTAGTAGCAGATCACGGAATGATCGAGGGGATATTTCAACGCAGTACACCTTGCCATTAGTCACGATGTCTGAAATATGTGATGCTGTGGTGCCACTTGCCGCACCTAAATACAAAACTTTCGATTGATCATTAAACGGAAAAAAAGACCCTCCTAGTTTTAGATAAGCAGCTAATTTACTCCTCCGTATCGCCCACTCTCTATACTCATGGCCTCCATAACATATCAACCGCTCGCCGTAAACCTTCATGGATGGAGTGAGGTTCCTGGTGTATAGATTCTCCGAATCGGTGAAAACGCCTGGGAATGCTGTATTGCGAAGAACCATGATGTTTTCCATCAAGTATTCTGAGTACCTAATGATTTTTAAACTCTACTACGTCACTGATCCCTTTTTGAAAAGAGTAGCTTTTGAGATGCGAGCAGAATTGGCCCAGGCATTTGTCTCGAAATTATGCTTTCCATTCGAATTAAGAGCGATCTGCATATTCTTCAATCCGACGCAATGGTAGATCTACATCATCAGAGATTCAAGTGAAGGTCTATACAAATCACCGCTCTTTTCATGCAATTGCTTTTTCGCGAGTCAGACTTAGCGATTAAACAAAGCTATTAAGCAACGAATTACGTTCTGAAAGAAGATGCGCGAAATACTCGAGAGTATCGCCTGCAAGGTATCTAATGATATTGTCTCTCTTCCAGAATCCTTTGAAAGGGGCAAAGAAATATGCATTGGAGCAGATGGAACTCCTACCTGCAAGATAGATAAGGTTGCAGAAGATGCGATTCTGCAGTTCATTGAAGAGAGAGATCTACCGTTTAATATTCTCAGCGAGGAAATTGGATATCTTGATAGGGGATATGAAAAAACGCTCGTGATTGATCCTGTAGATGGCACTCATAATGCAATTTTGGGAATTCCCTTTTACAGCGTATCGCTTGCCATTGGAACCTCATCACTCAGTGATATCGAATTTGGTCTTGTGAGGAACATCGTAACGGGTCAAACTTATTACGCCGAAAGGGGCAAAGGTGCGGTCTTGGATGGGAAAAAAATTAGCACAAAGAGTTTTGATCGTACAAGGTCAACTTTTCTTGTATATATGGGTATGTATTCCCATCCAGATACACTGATCGTCGCCCGCAAATCTGTAAAGACACGATCGCTAGGTTGTGCATCGCTGGAAATGTGCATGGTAGCTGATGGGAGGGTTGATGCCTATTACATGAATTGCGAAGTGCGCGAGAAGTCTATTCGCGTATTCGATATCGCCGCTAGTGCACTGATATTGAGGGAAGCAGGTGGTGATGTCGTGACGCTTAGCGGTGAACCCTTGGACATGCCGTTTGATCTCTCAGCAAGAAGTAATTTTCTTGCATTTGGAGACCGTGCTGTAAAGGAGGTGATCATCTGAAATTTGGTATTACGGCGAATGTCGATGTTCCGGACGCTCTTAACATATGCAAGAAGATTGTAGATCTCTTGTCTGGACATGAGGTATTGCTGGAAAGGGAGGTTGCCCAGAAATTGGGGCATGCAGGATACCGAATTGAAAATATGAATGTAGATATACTCATCACTGTTGGCGGGGATGGCACAATTCTACGATCACTACAGCGCAACGACTCTCCAATTTTTGGGGTTAATGCCGGGGTTCTTGGATTCCTTACTGAAGTGGGCGCAGATATGTTAGAAGAAGGGATTCGGAAAATTCTCGCTGGCGAGTACCTCATAGAAGAGAGACTTAAACTCAAAACGGTTGTTGGCGGAAAAAGGCTTTACGACGCAATGAATGAAACAGTGATTCATACGGCAAACATCGCAAAAATAAGGCAGTTTGAGGTGTTCGTGGATGATCAGCTTGTTGTGGACGTAAGGGCTGACGGCATTATCGTTGCGACCCCAACAGGTTCAACGTGCTATGCGATGAGCGTCGGAGCATCAATATTGGATCCGCGAGTCAACGCTTTTGTAATTGCACCTATGGCGCCTTTCAAATTTGCTGCAAAACCCCTTGTCGTTCCCGCTTCGAGCCATATCAAGATTCGATTAACAAGACCGAAGCCGTGTGTATGTGTAGTTGATGGACAGGAATCATACGAAATGAGCGGGGAAGAAGTCGTCGAGTTAGCTGCCTCAGAAAAGAAGGCAAAATTCATCGGATTTGGCCGTAGTTTCTACTCCAAAATGCGAGAAAAACTTATGGGTTCGATATGAATAAAGAAAAGAAGAAGCGTGTATGGGGAATTGATGAGGCGGTAATTGATACAATCAACGAAGCGGCTAGGAATAGCTTTCCGAATGAATTTGTCGCTCTTCTCAGAGCGGAAAAGGGAATCATAACAGAGATACTCCTGCTCCCCGGGACAATTTCCGGTGAACAGTCGGGCCTTCTACGCCTGCACATGCTCCCTATCGATTTTTCTGTTGTAGGAACAGTTCATTCGCATCCGTCGTTCAGCAATTTGCCATCTGAGGCGGATATTCAAATGTTTAGTCGGTTTGGATATGTTCATCTGATCACTTGTGCGCCTTTTAACATGAATAGTTGGAAAGCATATGATAGGAATGGCAATGTTTTCGATCTCGAAGTCATCCGTGAATAAATTCTAGAAGACTTTACTTCGCGGTCCAATTACTCCCTTAACCAGAGCACCTGGGCCAATTATGCTTGATTCCCCAATAATCGTTCCTGCATTAATCATGCTATTGATGCCTGTTTTAACATCATCGCCGATTATGGCACCAAGCTTTCTCCTGCCCGTATCGATCAGTTCACCGTTAACTGTCATTTTAATCGTTTTATTATCAAATCTAAGATTAGCGATTTTTGTCCCAGCCCCCAGGTTGCATCGTTCTCCGATGACACTATCCCCTACATAATTATGGTGGGAAACATGGGTTCTGTTCATGACAATAGAATTTTTTATTTCTACAGCACTGCCAACTCGTACATCGTTTCCTAAGCAAGTAAAAGGCCGTAAGTAGCAATTGGGGCCGATATCACATCCTTTGGATATATAAACTGGCCCTTCAATATAGCTACCGCTTCTTACTCTAGCACCCTGCTCTATGACAACGTTTCCTATTAGATGTACCCCTTCTTCCACGTCCCCTTGAATAGAGTGTGCGACTCTCTTCATGAGTATCTCATTTGCTAGCAGGAGATCCCAAGGCTGTCCCACATCAATCCATTCACCCTTCAGTGGATAGACATACAGGTCCTCCGTTGCTGCTATCATGCTAAGGGTATCTGTGATCTCAAATTCTCCTCGCGGAGATAGACCTGTTTTTCTAATCCAGTCAAATATCTCAGGGGTAAAAACAAATATGCCGGCATTGACAAGATTAGAAGTCGGCTTCTTAGGTTTCTCCACGATCTTCTTCAGTTTATCTTCGTGTGTCTCTAGAACACCGAATCTGCCTGGGTCATCCACAGCTACCGCACCAATAACTATTGCATTATGTTTTGAATGTAGTTTCATCATTTCCTTTATGTCATCTGGTGAGATTACCACATCGCCATTGATGCAAAGGAAGCTTTCTGTCATCACCCGTTCGGCAATGCCTACGGCATGGGCAGTCCCCATCCGCTTCTCCTGTTCTAGGTAGCCAATAGAAATCCCGACGCTCTTGCCATCGCCATAGTATTCTTTGATCCTATTGCTTCGCCAACCTACCAGGAGGGTTATCTTATTTATACCAACTTCCTTGACCGAAGAGAAAAGATGGCTCAAGAATGGTTTGCCTGCGACGAGTAGAAGCGGCTTTGGAGTATTCGAAGTTAAGGGTCTTAACCGTGTACCTTCACCGGCTGCTAACACTAAAGCCCTCATGTAATGCACCTTTTCACTATAGCTGTTGAGATATCCATTATCCTATCTAATCCATCGGGAGTTCGAGCCTCCGCAGTAATTCTCAGTTTGGGCTCAGTGCCCGAGAGACGTATAAGGAACCACCCATCTTCATACTGAACGCGATATCCATCGAGTGAAATCAGTTCATCACATTCGATTATGGCCATCTGATCATCAAGTCTTCTTTGAATTTCTCCTCGCTTTGATCGATCGAAATTAAACGAAATGCGTTTACGCGGGAAATCTGGAATTTCACTAATAGCATGAGAAAGTTTGGTCTCAGCAGCAATCTTTGCGATGAAAGCTGCGAAATATATTCCATCTGGGCATAGGGAATTTTCTGAATAGATATATGTTCCTGATGGTTCACCGCCGAATTCTAATCCCTCTCGTTTCATTGCGCTTGAGACGTAAGTATCTCCAACTCTCGTTCTGATAATCTTTCCTCCTATCATTTCATCAATAATCATGGACGAATCGATTGTTGTTACAACTCCCTTTTCACCAAGCATCGAACCCAGCAATCCTAGCATCTTATCTCCATCGATGTACTTGCCCATTTCGTCCACTACAACCACTCGGTCTCCATCGCCATCATGCGCAATTCCAACAACCGCCTCCTCTCTTACAACGGTTGCCTTTAACAAAGATAACTGGTCTTCAGTAGGTTCTGGCAATCTTCCAGGAAAGGAACCATCGGGATTAGCATTGATGGTGACAACTTTACATCCCAGCTCTCTAAGTAGCCGAGGACCGATAAGGGATGATGCACCACATCCGCAATCTAATACAACTTTGCAGTCAATGCTACCCACTAGTTTTGCGACTCGTGTAATATGTGATTCGATCGCCCTATCTAGCAAATGCACTTTTCCAACATTTTTCCAATCAGTAAACCTGAATTCCCTGTTATAGAGGAGCTTCTCGATCTTTGCCATCTGGTTATCATCAAATGGAGAAGTATCTTTATTCCAAAATTTGAAGCCATTGTACTCAGGAGGGTTATGTGAGGCTGTCAACATGACGCCGCAATCATAATCTCTTGTTGCAAGAGCAAGGGTTGGTGTGGGTAATATTCCCGCATCATAGACATCGCCACCACAGGCCAAGATTCCACAGGAAAGCGCAGCCCGGAGCATGTCTCCCGTTGTTCTTACATCTCTTCCAACTGCAATTTTATCATAACATGATCCGATTGAGGCACCAAGCTCAAGTGCCATGTCGATTGTAATCTCTCCAGGTACGATGCCTCTGATTCCGGATGACCCAAAGAGTCTTGGCACAGCAGATCGCCTTTGATAGAGAAAACGATTGAATGATTTTTTACTTTCGGAATGGGAGTTATGATTGATTTTTTCTTGGGCTTTTGCAGGGCATCGATTCCCTTGGGAAGCTCCATAAGATATGGGGGGGGTTGTCTCAACAAGCCAGCACTATCCATTCCTCTGGTTTGTACGGACACGATGGAAAAAATTTTTAAAAGGATCAAATACTGGACGCTTAACAATATAGGAAAAATTTTATATATGGTGATAAAGTATTACATACCAGTAATGTGGCTATTTACTGGCCCATCTAAGTAGTTGTAAATGGGAGGGAATGGAATTGGTAATGGAGCAAATAAGCCTCGACAAGGCAAAAGAAATTGCAAAGAAAAAGGGATTGAAACCTGGTCGCGTTAAAGGAACAAATGGTGTCCAGTTTACCAAGGGAAACAATCCACGCCTCGAGATTATATCTTGGGACGAATTTGAGAAGACACTCGCAAAAAGAGGTCTTGCCGTTTATGAAAGCGGCGGCTGGATGAAGATCATGAAAAAATCCAAGTAAACTTTTTTTCTATTATTTATTATTTGATGTTTTGCCTTTTGTTTTTGATAATTTTCGATTTTCGGTGCCGAACTCCTCAATGAGTGTACGAGATATTGCATTACATCATTCTGAAGATCAGCCAATTTATTCCTTTGTCTTGTTTCCCTTTGAATTTAACGAGCGCATACCGACCTACGATGTTTATACCATGAAGTTCGATGATTATCTTATCTGAGTCCTTTTCGATGAGGTCGTATTTACCTTTATCCCAAATCCTCACCTCACCAGCCCCGTATTCACCTTCAGGTATAACCCCTTCGAAATTGATATATTCAATAGGGTGATCCTCCGTTTGGACTGCAAGACGTTTTATTCCTTTTTTCAGGGGGATACCTTTAGGAACCGCCCAGCTTTTAAGAACGCCATCGAGAGCTATCCGAAAGTCGAAATGTAAATGCGAAGCGTGATGTTCTTGGACGACGAATTCACCCTCGATTTTGCCGCCCTTTCCTTGAGGCTCTGAAGTTTTTAAGAAGTCTCTTCTTTTATCATATTCTTTTAATGTCATTTAGACTCGCTTTTTTTATTCATTTAATCTGATATGACTCTTTCGATCTTTCAAAAAGTTTAGTCATTAAGTAAGGCTTCCGCAGTATGTGAGCGAACAAAGGATAAATGGATATCCTGACAAATCTGTTAGTCACTTCCACTTGGTAACATTTTAGTATTCCGACGATATGACTCTCTTTTGCTATGCACGCAGGGATAACCAAGCCTGGCCAACGGTGCGAGATTCAGGGTCTCGTCGCGTAGGCGTTCGGGGGTTCAAATCCTCCTCCCTGCACTCATTTCGATCAGGCTTCAGTTCTCATCGATTTCCTTTTGTGGCATAACTGCATTATCACTCTTACGAATCGGCAAACTCGATCTGTCAATGAAGCAAAGAAAAATCAGATACTGACACCTATCAGAAGAACAATCAAAACATAATTGATTATTTCGCTTATTGTTCAGGTTGTTCAGGTTATTATCGCTTGTTCTTCCACAAATTGTATAAATCAAAATGGTTATAATTTGCCCTTGGGTGATGGAGTGAGAACCCTGATAGTATATGATACATCATATGGAAATACAGAGAAAATTGCCCTTTCAATTTGCGCTGGTATGAAGGAAGTAGGTTATGACAATGTTATCTGCAAAAAAGTAGATTCTGTAACGCTCGATGAATTGAAATCTGCGGATGTGTGGATATTTGGTACGCCTACTCACGTAGGGGGTGCAACGGGGGCTTTGAAAAGAACTCTGAAATCTGGCATAAAGTCCGCTACATCTCCCAAACTGGGAACAGCATTTGATACAAGGTTTGCCCAGATCAGGAAGGGTGGAGCCCAGAAAATTCAAAAAATTATGGAAAGTGCCGGTATAAATATCATCGTACCGCCAGAGTGGTTTATTGTTGAAGGCATGAAGGGACCATTGGCTCATGGTGAAGAATCAAAGGCGGTATCTTTTGGGCGAAAAATTGCTGGCGCTTTGCGAACGAGAAAGTGAATCTCCTACCGGGACAAACGAATTTCACGATGAACTGATGAAGCCTTCCTATCCATGCTAAATATCTCTACTCGTTTCTTGCGTTTAGGATGTATTATCGGCCCTTAGGATGAGAAGAAGCATCATCAAGCCTGTAAATACAAAGATTGCAGCAACACCGAAGCTCACGAGGAATCCGAAGACTTGAGCAACAATTCCTCCAATTACGGATCCAAGAATTGATCCAATTCCTTGGATAGCATTGTATATTCCGAGCGACTCAGTGCGATATTCCGCAGATGCCATGTCTGAAACAAGTGCATTCCCTGCCACGCTTATGATCGCCCAGCATAGGCCTATTATGCCATGCAGAGTGGAGAGGAGTAAAACCATCATGGTTTTTGACACGGGAAGAAAAGTTACGAAGAAGAATGATGGAAAAAGAATCGTTCTGCCAATTAATGCTATCGAAAGCATTCGCTTTCCGCCATACTTACTCACCCAAGTTCCAGCCGAGGAATAAGAAATTGCTGAAACCACCGAACTTGCCAAAAATATGACGAAAACCTCTGAGGTTGAAATTTCAACATAGCTCTTCATGAAAATAGGCAGTACGGCATAGAACACAAGAAATCCAACAAAAGCAATGAAAGTTATCATATAGAATTTTTTCAAATCTGTGGAAAAATGATGTCTAGCCAAGTGTATTGTATTAACCCTTACGATGCTTATAATTTTGTATTTCAAAAACCTGACCTTTTCAAATGATATCATCGGGAATTTCAATATCCAATCCTCAATGTTCTTTCTATCAATCTTTTCGCCAGGTTCCGGTATCCATCTGATAGCAAGAAATAGTGATATGAGCGCCAGCAAACCTGCAATCAAGAATAACGCCCTCATAGGCAGTGCAGATTCGACAAATCCTGGCATGATCGCCAGCCATACGGAGCCGAGAATCAGACCGGCTACCCAGCCAATCCCGCTGATTTTGCTGAAATCCCCAAGCCTTTGTGCCCATTCCCGTTTACCAAAAGACTCGATTACCAACACCGTTGCAATCGGGGCAATTGCGCTTATGAGGAAGCCGTAAACGAAATTCGCAAAATAATAGATCGAGATTGTCGTTGAAATAGCCATCAAGAATAATGCAAAAGCCATTCCGATGAACCCAACGAATATAAATGGACGTCTTCGTTTGAGGGAGTCCGATAGGTTACCCCAAAGAATATTTCCTGGGACGCCACCAAGAGAGGATACCGCACTTATTATTCCGGCCTGCGCAACATTACCGCCAAGCCCTTCTGTAACGAAAAGTGGTACCAGTGGGTTTATACTTCCTCCAGCCATGTTGTATGGAAGAAATATGTAGTACCATCTGTCCTCTTTTCTCGACCCATCCCTTCCCATCCCATCCACCCAACCCGACCAAATCACGCATTTGCTTGTCGTGATTTCATGATGTGTATGCCGCCATTCCCTTAATTAATTTTCTTAAATTTTCTGGATTCAAGTCTTTCATTTGTCATGAATCAAGGATAAACACAACAGCAGTGAAATCTCTGCCTTTAACTTCTATCTCTACATTAGAGGCATCTTCTACATTATATGCATCTACCTCTGAAATCTTGCCCCTCACGTGCGTGAGAAGACAGTCTTCATAATGGCCGATTTGTTGATTTTAATAGTCTGTTAAATCCTCATCCAGTCAAAAATATCTACCTTGATGGTGACAATGTATTCTTATGCCGGCTTATTGCCGAGTCAGAAACCATGATCAGATATTGTTCAATGAGAGGCATTATTAAATAAATGTAATTCATAACCAGAATAGCTAAATTTAAATATCGCGGATTAAATAACAAATTGTCCGACAAGTGTCGGACCTTAGGGATGGGATGCGTAAATGCTTATCAGCCAAGTTGATCGTTTATCGATTAGTATCTCACACTTCTTCTTCACTGGAGGTATTTTATGTATCTGAAACAGATCGAGCTCGAGAACTTCAAATCCTTTGGGAAAAAACTAGTGATTCCTCTTCTTGAAGGCTACACTGCCGTAACAGGACCAAATGGATCTGGAAAATCCAATATTTCAGATGCGATTTTGTTCGTTTTGGGTCCAAAAAGTTCCAGAGCAATAAGGGCTGGTAAGCTTACAGATTTAATTTTTAACGGAGGAAGTTCAAAACAGCCCGCCAAATACACGAAAGTCTCTCTCGTATTTGATAATAAAGACAGACTCATACCTGTCGACGCTGATGCTGTTAAACTCACGCGTCTTGTTAAAATAACAGAGAACGGTGATGGGTATAATTCTTATTTTTATGTGAACGACCGCAAATCGACTCTCACCGAGTTTGAATCCCTTCTCGCCCATGCAAGAATTAGTGCCGATGGATATAATTTCGTCCAGCAAGGCGATGTGACGAAAATTGTTGAAATGTCGAATTTTGAAAGAAGGAAAATTCTTGATGATATATCTGGTATTAGTCGATTTGACGAAGAAATATTGAAAGCCGAGACTGAAAGGAAGGAAGCAGAACAGAATATCGAAAGAATCACAATTATATTGAACGAGTTGGAAAAACAGATAGAACAGCTCAGAGAAGAGCGGGAGCTAGCGGTAAAATATCTGCAAATAAAGGACGAACTCGCTCTCTCAAAAGCTCAGCTTGCCTACAAACGAAGGGAAAGCGTAATTGTTGAGATCGAATCTATCAGAAAGCAAACTGAACAATATGATCGTGAAATTTCGTCTCTCCAATCAAGAAAAGAGTTAATTTCCCAAAAGGCTGCTGACTTGGAGATTTCGATTGCGAGACTTGAAGAGGAAGCAGCTACGAAAGGTGGAGAAAACTTCAAGGAGCTAAAGGGAAAGATCGATAATGCCAAGATTCAAATTGCAAGGCTGCGAGATCAAGCGGAAAGAGCAGCACAAGATATTAGTGAACTTAAGGAGTCTTCTAAATCAAGAGCTGAGGAAAAGCAACGTTTAGAAAGAGAATACATCGAAATCGAGGATAGGTTGAAAGAAATTAAGGGGCAGTTTGAGGAAAAATCCGCCATGCTTTCTTCTAAGCAGTCTATGCTTGAGGAAATCCAGCATAGAATTGGCGCAATCGATGAGGAATCAGAATCGCTCCAAAGGAGGATTTCTTCTCTAGATACTGAAATCAGAGCAAAGGAGGAGGAAATACACACTCTCACGTTAGAAAAGGAACGTCTGGAGGAAAGAATTGAAAGAACTGATTCAGAGATTTCATTTCTTGAAGAATCAAAAAAGAACTTGGAATTCGAGATTAATGATGCCGACTGGAATATACGGCAATTGAAAGCAGTAGAAAAGGATTATTCGAAGGAAATGAAGACGCTCCAAGAGCAATATCACGCAAAGAAAAACATGGAGTCTAGGCTTAGCTCACAAGCGGACGAATTGGAGCGGACAATCCAGCGTTTGAACCGCGAATATAATCAATTGAAGGCGGAGCAAGAAGCGGCAGACAATGTAGCACGAGGTTACACGAGAGCTGTCCGAAGCATACTTGAGGCACGCGATCGGGGGGAGCTAAAAGGAATTCACGGGACAATCGCCGAGCTTGCCACTGTCGATGAAAAGTACCAAGTAGCGTTGAATATTGCTGCGGGGGGACGAATGCAGTCTATCGTGGTTGAGAATGATGAAGTTGCGGCCCGTGCCATTGAATTTCTAAAGAAAAACAATCTTGGTAGAGCAATCTTTCTGCCTTTGAGTAGGATGATGGATGGAAAGCCCAGGGGAAAGGCGATACTTGCCGAACGGGAGTCGCTTGGATACGCTATTGACCTTGTAAAATTTGAGGAGAGATACAGACCCGCCTTTTGGTATGTATTCGGTGACACAGTTGTGATGGAAAACCTTGAAAAAGCTCGAAAATTCATGGGTGGTGTCCGTCTCGTTACCTTGGAGGGTGAGCTTCTCGAAGCTTCTGGAGCGATGATTGGCGGGACACTGGAAGGAATGCCTATCAAATTCGGATCTTCTATGAAAGGCAGGCTAGAAGAAGTCGGCGAAGCACTGAGACAGGCGATGGAAGAATCTGAGAAGGTTTCTGAGGAATTAAGAAAGACTCGGTTGGAGCTTGCTGAGATTGAGCGAAAAATCCGAGAAATGAATAACTCAGGCGGTGCGCAAGATATTCGTATAAAGGCTTTAGAATCGAGGAGAGCTGAACTCAATTCCAGATTGCAGCAATTGAAGCGCGATCTCGATGAAAAATATGCAGAGAGAAAAAAGACAAAAGAAGCGCTTGCGGTGATATTGCAGAAAATAGAACTTACAACCAGCCAGATGGAAGAATCGATCCGTATTCGTGATCAAGAAAAGAAGAGGCTTTGTGAACTCGCCCCTTCGGATCTTTCCAAACAACTCAAAGCTCTTCAAATCGAGGTCATTGAACTTGTTAAACTCGTCTCAGATCTCAAGTCGACGAAGGAGTCGTTGGAAAGCAAATTACACCTTGCAAAGAATAGACTCGAAGATCTAGAGAAAGCCGAAAATGCTTCGCTAGAAAAAATGGCAAAACTCTTACGAGAGGTGGAGGAAGCTAAACAAGAAGAGGAGCGTTTTAAGGTCGAACTTGCCGCGCTGCAGAAGATTGAAGAATCGATGGGAAAGGAAATCAATGAATTAAGGGAAAAAAGGGAAGCGTTAACGAGGGAAAAATCAGGTCTCGAGGCGGAAAAAGACAAGATCCAATCAAGAATTGAAACGATAGGAGATTTCTCAGTCGGGCTAAAAACAAAGCTAAGCGTCGCTGAGGACAAACTGAGAGAAATAGAGGACGAGATCCATCAGTACGGGATAGAAGTCGTTCCTCCTCTGCCATCAATGGACGCTCTCAAAGAAAAAATCAGCAAATGTGAAAGAGAACTTGATTTAATGGGCGCAGTCAATTTGAAGGCGATCGAGGACTTCGATGCAAAAAACAAGAGATACAGCGATTTGAAATCCGAGATTGAACGTCTCGAAAGCCAGAGGGCTGATCTTCTAAAACTCACTCAGGATCTTAACGAGAAAAAGAAATTAGGCCTTTCAAAAGTGTTTGAAGCAGTTAATGAGAACTTCAAGCGGACATATGCCGAGTTGTCAGGCGGAGGAGAGGCAGAACTGGTGCTTGAGAATCCTGAGAATCCGTTTGAAGGCGGCCTCATCATCAAGGCAAAACCGCGAAATGCCAAGACTCTGAGGCTTGAGGCGCTTAGTGGCGGAGAGAAGAGCCTTACCGCACTTGCATTCATTTTTGCCATCCAGGAATACCAGCCTTCACCATTTTACTTACTCGATGAGGTGGACATGTTTCTTGATGCCGTAAACGCCGATATTGTTGCACATAGAATACAGCGTGCGTCCAAAACAGCCCAATTCATACAGATTTCACTACGGAAAGTGACGTTAAACAAGGCTGATCATATCATCGGCGTCACGAAGCAAGAAGGTGGAATTAGCACAGTCATAATGAAGCCAAATATTGGAGATCTATCTGATTATCATGAAGGTGAAGGGAAACTGAATAATAGAATTGCGGAGGGTGCGGCATGAGTAGTTGCGAAAGCGCTGAAGTGATACTCAGTCATTTACTATTTCATAAGTCTATCATAGATGACGGAGATCGAGCTAAGAGAATTGATCACTACCTTGAGCTTTTCAAGCAAGTCGAATCACAAACACAACCATTAGCACTAAATCCTATCGACAAAGCATTGCAGCTGGTTTTCGAACTCGTCATCTCACACGGTCTTGATCCCTGGGATATAGATCTGGTGGAATTCGCGAAATTGTACAGTAAGAAGATGCAGGAAGACGAAATTAACTTCATCATCGCAGGTAGATTACTGTTTATGGCCTGGATGATATTAAGATTACAAAGCGAAAAGGTGCTCGAGATGCATCGCCAGGCAGAAACATATGAATTGTTTTGCAGTGATTGGGATTTTGATCATCTCGACGAGTTTACCGACATCGGAATCGTGAGATCGGATGAAAACAATATTGCAGAAGACATAGAACTCATTGAGGCTGTCAGGCACAAAAGTTCCAGGCCCGTGTCATTGTTAGAACTTCTAGACGCATTCGAGGAAGCTCGACGGGAAGCAGAAGCGAACTTGAGAAGGGAAAAAATTAGGGAAGAAATGCGAGCAGCAGGTATAGAGTTCGATGAAAAGGCTCATTCAGAGGATTTAGAAAAAGATGTTGAGATTGTTTGGGGTCGAATTCAACGGTGTGGACCAGGTGTAATGAGCATATCGGATCTATGGGAAGACTCGAAAGAAGATCGAGTAATGGTCTTTGTCGCACTTCTATTTCTCGCTAAAATGGGGAGAATATCGATTTCGCAAGACGATCTTCCGGATGGAGAGATTTTCGTCGAAGCAAGAGTTCCCTGGGATATTGGATCATTGGAGGATTCTGCGGCAACCGTGCCAAACTACTCTGATGGTGAAGCGGTGATGTGATGTGGATTTACTGAGAATTGTCGAAGCAATTTTGTATTCATCATCGGAACCTGTTAGTGTATCAGAAATCTCATCTCACACGGCTTTTCCGTCAAGGGACATTAGAAATGCACTAAAGTTGCTTGCTACTGAGTATGATGAGCGGAAATCTGCAATTGAGGTTGTTAAGATAGGAAATCGGTATGCAATGCAGCTCAGAAAGGAGTACAGAAAGTTCGCGTTACGCTTTGCAGAGCGGGAACTACCAGATAAAGTGTTGAAAGTCGCGGCGATGATAGCTTACCATCAGCCAATACTTCAAAGCGATCTCGCAAAAATGCTCGGTGACGAGGTTTATGACGGAGTGAAGATACTACGCTCCATGCATCTCATCCTGGCGAGGAAGAAGGGACAAACGCTTGAATTGAGAACAACACGGCGTTTTCTTGAATATTTTGGCATTTCAGGCTCGACAAGAGATGATATAAGGAAATGGATAGAAAGTCAAGCTAGAGGATCAAATGCGCAGTAGCGAGATGTTAGTGAGTTCAAGTTTGCATGATGATTAATTCAAGCTAATTACAATCTGAACTATTTAGAGTGCAGGAAAGGAATTACGCAGGCAAATATCATACAAATTCTTTTGGTGCTTTAAAATACCTGTCAGGCTGACTAAAAAGAAAGGTTTAAATTCTTTACCTACATTGACTGGATAATAGGGATACTATGGTAATGCCATTGGCACTGTTAGAGAAGTCGATGAACAAGAAAATATCTCTTCTGTTGAAAGACAACAGAATCTTGGAAGGAAGACTCACGGGATATGATGATTATATGAACATGGTCTTGGAGGATACAGAAGAACGTACGGCCGATCAAACAAGACGACTGGGTACTGTTATTTTAAGAGGCAATAACGTCGTTAGCATAGCGCCACTCTGAGCTTCTCGGGACTTATTTGGCTGATTTGATTAATGTTGAATGGAATTAGAGAAGATGAAGGCAGTTATTATTGCCGGCGGCTTTGGCACTCGTCTCCGCCCTTTGTCAAATGTAATCCCAAAGCCGCTAATACCGCTTCTCGATCGGCCTTTGATATCCCACATCATCGATTCCCTCCCTAAGTGCGTCGAATCAGTAATATTGGCTACGAATTACAAGAGTGAGTTGCTTGAGGAGTATTTTAAAAATCATCGCGGAAATAAAGAACTGCTTGTTGTGAAAGAGGATGAACCTCTTGGTACTGGTGGAGCACTCAAGAACGTCAGCAGATATATCGACGACACTTTTGTAGCCTTCAATGGGGATATAATTTCATCAATAGATGTTCAATCAATGATCGATTACCATCTAGAGAAAAGGGGAATTGGTACCATTGCACTATGGCACGCAAATAATCCTAGCGATTTCGGAGTAGTGGAGCTATCTAGCGATTGCAGGATTGAATTCTTTGTAGAAAAACCGGCACCTGGGCAAGCGCGTTCAAATTTGATTAATGCTGGTATTTATGTTTTTGATCCTAAAATATTTGACTATATTGGCGAAAACTTTGTTTCCCTGGAGCGGGAGGTCTTTCCAAGAATTATTGGCCTCGGTTTGTATGGTTATCATTTTCTTGGTTATTGGTTGGATTGTGGAACTCGGGAAAACTTTTTAGCAGCTCAAAGGACACTGCTCGATCTTCGAGGTGACGGCAACTACAGGACAAAGCTTAGTCGTGGGGCGAAATTGATCCCACCAAATTTTTTAATAGATGCCGAAATCGAATCTGCAACAATAGGACCTTATGTGTGCATTAACGGGCCGTCGACGATCGGCAGTGAGACGCTGATATCAAACAGCCTTATAATGGAAGGAACTAGAATCGGGAAGGGAGCTTTCGTCAGAAATTCGATTGTTGGGCCAAATGTAAAGATCGAAGACGGTGAATTTATCGAAGATAAAATTGTCGCGTGACGCACTGGAATTATAGATGCGTTTGACTCATTAATATTCCAAGAGAATATGTCTCTCGGTTCAATGTAGGACTTGTTGGGACGATGCGGTAGGTTAGAATTGGTTAGGTATTTATGTTGATATCCTTTTTCAGGTATTGCGCGCTAGGGAAAGAAATGAGCCGCCTTGACAAGATTTTGTGTGTTATAAGTAAAAGGAGTTTTCGAAAGGGCTGGAACGCTTTTATCATTTCCTTTTTTCTGCTTTTTATTATTCTACCAACAGTTTACATTCTCTCTTATATTTTTACGCATTGGGATGCAATTGAAAATAATGTGCTTGGAAGCCATGAGACTCTTAACCTTATTTGGGACGCCATTGTTGCATCTTTTGAGATCGCCACAATAGTGACAATTATTGATTTTGCTTTAGGACTCCCAATTGCATGGATACTCGTTCGCAAAGAGTTCAGAGGGAAAAGCTTTCTCGATACATTAATAGACATGCCCTTGGCCGTACCTACAGCAGCTCTTGGGTTTTCGAGTGCTATTTTTTGGGCAGTCACGCCGCCGTCCTTGGATACTCCTACATTTGCCCTAGGTGCAATTTCATCGCCAATGGTCCTGGTCATCCTCCTTCACATCGTCTTTTCTTACCCTTATATGGTAAGATCCTTAGCCGCGATTTTGGAACAGATCGATGTCACATATGAGATTGCCGGACAGACTCTGGGCGCAAGCAAGTTAACAGCTGTTCGGACGATTACCTTACCCCTTTTTCGTGCTGGATTGGTTACAGGAACAATTCTGTGCTTCTCACGAAGTCTGAGCGAAACTGGGGGGACGATGATTGCGCTTGCTACAATGGCTAACGCAGCTGGTTTTAATACTGGCCCCACTCTTATAGGTGAATGGAAAAAACTTTCTGTTGCTCATCCTGAACTCGTGCCACAATTATCTTTTGTGAGTATTCTGCTTATAGTCCTAGCACTCGTCCTCCTTGCCATATTGAAGATTATTATGATGAAGGTTCGCTTACCTTTTGGTAAAGTATGGCCGAGACCAGAAAAGTTCCTAAGCCGCGGCATTACCCCGAGATTAAAGGATTTTGGGGCACTTGCCTTTCTTTTTTTCTTTGTTTTGATTCCATCTTTTTTTATTTTTTCATATGCTGCCACAAGCACACCGTCTGGCGGGGACTGGGATCCGTTCTGGTCTAGCTTAGGTTATTCATTTGGTATCGCCTTCGTAGTTACCGTGATTGACCTTTCATTTGGAATTCCTTTGGCAATATTAATCTCGAGGAGTGAATCAAGGAAATTATCTAGCTTATTGGATTTGCTTGTTAATGTGCCCCTGATCGTTCCGACAGCTGCACTTGGTTACTCACTTGGTCAATTTTGGAATGATCAATTTTTGATACCTTCGGAACCTACACTTTTGATCATCATGGCGCACGTTGCATTTACCTATCCTTTGGTGGTTAGAAATGTAGCGGGAGCTATTGAAGAAATCGATCCAGCATTTGAGGAGACTGCTCGGACCCTTGGTGCAAAACCGATCCAGGCATTTCGAAGAGTGCTTTATCCGATGATCAAGGGTTCAATACTTGCAGGATCAATCATGGCTTTTACACGAAGTCTTGGAGAAACTGGTGCAACTCAAGCTGTTGTAAGTGAAGCAATAACTGCACCGGTATATATTGTAGAGCTAGTAAAAGAACAGAACTACTATGCCGCAGGGCTTGCATGCATAGCCCTTATTGTTGTATCCTATTTAGCGATGCTCTTCCTGCGCTATATAACAAAGAGAAAACGGAAGGGGTTTTAGATGCCCGAGATACAGCTGGAATGCATAAAGAAATCTTATGGTCACATTCAGGCCATCGATGGTCTCGACCTTACAGTTAGGGATAAAGAGTATCTTTGCATTCTCGGACCAACGGGCGCAGGAAAATCTACAACCCTAAGGATCATTGCAGGTCTCACCCTGCCTGATTCTGGAAGAATTTATTTTGACGGCAGGGATGTAACGGCTTTGGAACCTGAGGAACGCAAGGCAGTATTCCTCTCGCAGACTTACTCATTATTTCCCCACATGACAGTAGCCGAGAACATCATTTTTGGTCCAAATATTAAAGATTGGACTGAAACGGCTAAGAAAAAGACCCTGGCTGAGATGCTTGATTTGGTTCGACTCACTCAGAGATCGGATGCTTATCCAAGAGAGCTTAGCGGAGGAATGCAACAGCGTACAGCTCTGGCAAGAGCGCTTGCCGCAGGAGCAGAAATATTGTTGCTCGATGAACCTCTGCGTGCGCTTGATGCCCGACTCAGACTAAGCTTGCGTCGAGAACTGCGATCGATCGCGAAATCATTGGGCATTACAACCATTCACGTGACGCACGATCAAGAAGAAGCCCTGGTAATGGCGGATCGTATTGCGATCATTCGGAAAGGCAAAATCGCTCAGGTAGGAACGCCAGAGGATGTTTTTGACAGTCCTAATTCGCCTTTTGTTGCAAATTTCGTTGGTCAATCTAATTTCTTTAAGGGTGTTGTCATAAGAAATGATGAAATAACTCTCATTAAGGATGAGAAGGGCAGAATCTTGCCATCGCGCCGCTCAAATCTAAATATAGGTGAGTGTGCAGTGATCGCCGTAAAAACCGGAAATTCGGAGATAGTGGAAGCTGAGGAAGGTTATTTGAGAGGCATAGTCGAACGTGTCATATTTGAAGGAAGAACGATGTTTATTGATGTTTTTGTCGAAGCATTGGGCAGATGCTCAGCAAGGTTGCCTGTTGGACGGATTAAGAAAGTTCGAGAGGGTAGCGAGGTAGGTCTTAAGTGGAATCCAGAGAAGGCTTCGGTCTTTTCTCTGGAGAAATGCAATCTTGATGAAGAGCTGAGGGTAGAATGAGATGCCGAGCGTGGAATTAAAAAATATCACTATGAAGTGGGGCCGAGTCGTTGCTGCCGATAATGTTAATTTAAGAATTGAAGATGGCGAATACATCACAATTCTGGGCCCATCTGGATGCGGAAAAACAACGCTCGTTAGGATTATAGCTGGTATCCTAGAACCTACATCTGGAGATGTTTTCATCGACGGTAGGAATATGAAAGGCGTTCCAACCGAAGAAAGGGATGTTGGCTATGTTTTTCAAAACATCGCCCTTTTCCCTCATCTCAACGTATATGACAACGTAACTTATGGTCCAAGGGTAAAGGGGGTGAAAGACGGAATTGAGCAGATTCCTAAAAAGTATCTAGAGCTTGTAAGATTGCTGGAAAAGATAAATATGTTTCCCCCTTCTCTATGCGGTGGCGAACAGCAAAAAGTCTCGCTTGCAAGAGCGCTCGCGACCGGCGCAAAGCTGTTACTCCTAGATGAACCCCTTTCTGCCCTCGATGCTAGGGTTAGAATTGATTTACGTTATGAGTTGAGACGTCTTGTTAAATCCCTGGGTCTTACAGCAATTCATGTAACCCACGATCAGGAGGAGGCAATGAGCGTTTCAGATAGGATCATTGTCATGAGGCGAGGGCGCATAGTTGAAGTGGGAACCCCTATGAAAATTTATTTGAAGCCGGAAAACGTGTTTACTGCTAATTTCATCGGCGAGATGAATTTCTTTGAAGGATGGATAAGACGTGTGTCGTCTGAGAATACTGAGGTGGAACTTAGGGACGGTACAAAGGTGAAAGGGCCATCTTCAAATCTCAAAGAAGGAGATGCCATTGTGTTGTCGGTGAGACCGGAAAATATCTTTCCTTCGAAAGACGGAATACCTTCTATCGTTGAAGATATACGGTATGTTGGAACATACTTGCGTATCATATCAAGAACAAATGCGGATGAAACTGTGGAGTTTGATGTCGATACGTCGATGAAAAAAGCATATAAGTCCGGCGACAAACTTTACTTATCTTTCGAAAAGGAGAATGCACTTATTTATCCAAGGGGACCGGGCGGAATTGAGGAGGCGATAAGTCTTGAGTGAAGGTGGATCGCTGTTGGATTGGTTTAGCAAGCGTCGTGAGTCAGTTATTATGAATGGTATAAGGAATCATGCTCTTCGAGTGAGTGATACAATCACTGAACTTAATAGGGCAATCGGATTCATCGGTGAAGGCGATCGCAAAAGGGCTCTTGAGGCGATTCAAAGGCTTCTGATTTCTGAAAGAGAGGCAGACTATTTTGAATCAACAATCAGCGCGGAGCTTAGCAAAGGCGATCTCGATGCACGAGAAAGGGAGGATTTGATGCATCTAGTTCGCAGAATGGATTATGTTGCTGATTGGGGAAAGGAAGCAGCGTTAAATCTGCAGATGATCATTGAGGCTGGAGTGGAAGTCCCCAAGTCTCTTTGGGAGAAATATCACATGATGACGGGCGAGCTCGAACGCGCCACAAAGATGCTGAAAATGAGCATCGATAATCTAGGTGTTGAGGATGAACTTGTTGTGAAATATGAACGAGAAGTTGAGATTGCAGAACATAATCTTGATGATATGTACTTCGTTACAAAGAAAGAAATTCTATTCGCTCAAATGGACCCGCGGGCGATATTCTTGATGAGAGACATATTGCATGGAATAGAGAATTCTGCGGATAGTTGCAAGGATGCTGCTGACATCATACACATTCTTTTGACGGCTGAACAGCATAAGGCGCGGTGAGTGGTAGAAGGTGTCTTCAAGGCTCTTTGGGACAAACGGCGTACGCGGAATTGTCAATTCCGATTTGAATGTTCAAATAGCAATCGATTTGGGAAAAGCCATCAGCACAGTTGCGCCTGGTGTTCATGCGATTTGCACAGATTCACGCATTTCTGGAGACATGTTAAAGTTCGCGGTCTCTGCAGGACTCATGTCGGCAGGAAGTTGTGTAATCGATCTCGGAATACTTCCTACCCCCGCACTCCAGTACTATGTTAAAATTAAACAACTTTCTGGTGGGGTGGCTATAACAGCGTCTCACAATCCGCCAGAATTCAATGGAATCAAATGCATAGCCGCTGATGGAACCGAAATACCGAGAGAAGACGAAGAGAAAATCGAGAGTATTTATTACAATAGATCTTTCAAAATGAGTGCGTGGAATCACGTAGGATCCTTGACATGCCAATCAGATGCTCTTCGGCTTTACCTCGAGTCAGTAAAGAATAAGATTGATGTAGAAGCAATAAAAAGCGCATCGTTGTGCGCCGTAGTTGATTGCGCAAACGGTGCAGGCTCTCTTACGACCCCTTTATTTTTGGAGTCGCTGGGTATAAGAGTAATTACATTGAATTGTTCCCTACTTGGTACATTTCCGGGTCGTCCAAGCGAACCAACCGAGGAAAACCTATCGAGTCTTATCGCCCTCGTAAAAGAAACATCTGCAGATATTGGTATAGCCCATGATGGTGATGCTGACCGCACTATATTTATCGATGAGCGTGGAAATTTCGTTCACGGTGACAGAAGTCTTGCGTTGATCGCCAAGCACATAGTAAGCGAGAAGGGAAGTGGTTTAGTGGTCACCCCAGTTAGCACATCCCGCTGCGTTGAGGAGGCAGTAAGTTCCGTGGGAGGACATGTGAAGTATACGAAGGTGGGGGCACCAGTTGTTGCAAGGGAGATGATGAGGCTGGGTGCCGTGTTCGGAGGCGAAGAAAATGGGGGTTTGATTTTTCCAGAACACCAATATTGTAGAGACGGTCTGATGACTGTTGCAAAAATGCTTGAGATTATTGTGAAAGAGGGTCATCCATCACAACTCCTGAGCTATATTCCTAAATATTATCAGATCAAAGGAAAAATCGGCTGTAGTAACGAGAAAAAAATGATGATCATGGCAAAACTTCTGAAATATGCTGAGGGAATGCACATTGATACAACAGACGGTATGAAGATTTTTCTTGAGGATGGGTGGATTCTAATAAGACCATCTGGTACAGAGCCTATTCTTCGCGTCATGGTTGAGGGAAAAACAAAGGCCACTGCTACAAAATATTACGAGGAATACACAACTTTGTTGAAAGATATCATTTCCGATTTGCAGTCGTGATTGTATTGTATTTCATATCTTTACATCATAAAAGTGCTTGAAGAATGAATGCTGCACCAAATATCAGGAATACAATCGCACTGGCTAGTTTTATGTATTTCTTTTCGACCCTCTTTCCTAGTTCGCCCCCGAAGAGGACTTCGATCAGCGTAATAAGTGCAAATCCCATTAGTGCCCCAATGAAAACCAGATATCCGGCACCAGATTCCGCGGAAAGTGCTATTACAGAAAACTGCGTTTTGTCACCGAGTTCCATCAAAGTCACAAGAATGAAAGTGCCCAGGAAACCTCCGCAGCTTCTAAAACAATCCCACTTAGATTCTTTCTTCTTTTCCGGCATAAGAAGCGTTGTGATGCCCGCAACGATAAAAATTGCACCTGCAATGAGCTCAATGATCTGTCTTGAGACTACTTCGAAAATTGCCTGGCCTATGAGCACACCTATTGCCGAGACCATACCCAAGGCCGCTAATGCACCAAGGAAGACGGATTTCCGAGAGTGCCTGCAGGACTGAGTGATGACAGCGATCATCGTCTTGTCGCCTATCTCCGTCAAAGTTATCAGCAAAAACGTAGAGAAGAGAGGTGTAAGGTCCATTTAATCACGGTATTTCCAATGTTTCCAAGCGAGTGCTATGACCTCTCTTATGATGCGGGCTGCAAGGGACGCTGTGTTACCGTTATCATACGGAGGAGATACTTCAGTTACATCGAAGCCTACGAGTCGGGGGGCTATCATTTTGATGCACTCTTTAATTTCGTAAGGCGATAGACCAAACGGTTCAGGGGTGCCCGTACCGGGTGCATATGCAGGATCAATACCGTCGATATCTAGGGACAAAAAAATCTTTTTTTTCTGGATAGAATCTAGGGCGTCTTTGAACGCACTCTTAACACCTATTTCCTTTATCGAGAAAGCATCTATGTACTTGGGCGTCTTGCAAGAAAATTCTTCGTTTGAAATTGAACGTACTCCGAATACAACAACATTTTCCAATCCAACATGCTCCGCAATCCTTCGCGTTACACATGCATGGCTATTTTTCTGTCCGAGATACTGATCTCTGAAGTCTAGATGAGCGTCTATGGTGATTACACCGATATCATCAAAAGATCTCACGGTAGGAATTGTAACTGAATGTTCCCCTCCAATAAATATAGGAAACTTCTGATCTCTAACAATATTTGTGACTTCTGTTTTTACAACCTTCACCATGTCATCAGCTGAACCGAATTCCTCAAAATCCCCTGCGTCGTGGATGGGCACATCGATGAGATCGATGTTGTGCTCGAAAAGGAGAGTCTCGAAATTGTATGAAGATGTTCGTATCGAATTAGGCGCGTATCGCGCTCCCGGGCGGAATGAAGTTGTTCGATCAAAGGGGATTCCCATGATGATAAAGTACGCATTCTCATAATCGGCATTGGCATCCGCAAAGCGGAAGCTGCTGATACTCATGATTAGACCCTTGTGATTTTTCTCCTTCCCATTGCAACAAGATACATGATCTCATCGCCTGGGTTAATCTGTCCTTTCAACTCTTCGGGAATGTGTAATTGAAAGTTCTCGTAAGTCTCGAGATCCATCAACTGTGCTTCATCGCCTGCAATCGCAAGGACCTGCGCCTTTCTCTTGTCGATTATAGGAACCTGGACCTTATGCTTCACTGGATGGACAATACTCCTTTTTTGCTCATCAAAAATGCCTATTGCATCGATCCTAGCCTTTGCTTCTCCATGTTTCCCTGGTTTCGACGTTGTGATTGAAATAATTCTGCAAGGCTCATCATCGATTAAAATGTATCTACCTTCCTTGAGTTCCCTAACTTCAGCTTGCGTCCACGACATGACTATCGGCATTGGTAACGATATGCGGTTTAAATATTTTGCTGATATCAACCCTTTTTTCGATGTTTTCTTGGAGCCGTGGGGTATTTTTCTTCGATCTCTTTCTTTCTTTTTTCAAGCTCCTCTATTAATTTATCTCCGATGTACTCTCCTTGCCAATAGTCTATTTTTGCGGCAATTGCTATTTTGGATGCAAGAGATCTCGCCAGCTTTCCTCTTTGCCAGTATGGTGCTTTATGAACAATCGGATGCTGATAAATGACGCCGTGTTTTGGTGGTTTTTTATGATTTCTCAAATGCAAAAACATCGCCTTTTCAGCGCCGAGCAATTGCACAGTACTCGATGGCAATTTTGAAAGCCTTTCGAGGCCACCTGCTAAAGAAATCAATCTTGCGGCAAGGCTTGGCGATAAGAGTGCTGCCAGGTTTGGGGCAATCTGTTTCATAATATCGGCAATGTATTTCTGGAGACCCTCCCTGACTTGGTATAATTTATCTAGAGACTCGGCGACTTCTCTCAGAATTTGTATGTCTTCTTCTGACATTTGGCCTCCTAGGGATTCCAGATCGACACCAAGTTCTTTCATGATTTCTTCCTTTCTTGTGAATTTTGCAATGAGCTTCACATACTTCATGTCCTTTGCATAGTCGGATAGTTCTGGAAAATACAGGCCATACCATTCATGTAATCTTTCGTTAATTACATTAATTGATTCATTGATATCATCAACGGCTCTAATTGCCTGCAATACGCATCGATCAGGATGGACTGATTCCTTCACGCCCATTTTTCCCAGTTCGAGCATCGCTTCACGCATGAGTGCTTCGGAAAATCCGTAGTCTTCCGCTTTGATAAATGAACCGTCAAAGTTCACAGGTCTTCCGAGCTCAGAAAGCCGCAATTCCGCCACCTGCATCTTTTTTTGCGCCAGCTTCTTTTCCTCTGGAAGAATTTCACCTTTTCTGATTGCAGCTAGTTTCTTGGCGATGATCTTAGCATCTTTGGGAAACAATTCGAACTTTTTAATATCGTGATCATCGCATAGAAATACGCCAAACCACTTCGTGACGAGGATCATATTGGGCAAATATCCGTTTTTGCTCTTATTATAGCTGCTTCTTCTGCAAAATGATCCGCAGCTCATCATCGCTCAAGCCAAGATTTTCTATCTCCAAGCCAAGGTGCACCTGGAGAGTCGCTATGAATTCAAGAGTTTCGAGACGAAGAAAAGCCTCCAATAAATTTGAGCCCACAGTTACAGCTCCATGTTTTTCCAATAACAAAGCATTTCGATTTGTGATATTATCGCCAAGTAAACAGGCCAATTCTGTGGATCCTGGTGTTCTGTATGGTATGAGCGGGACGTCTCCAAGAACAAGAACCCCCTCAGGAATGAGCGATGAGTTCAGCTTTTTACCAGCGACTGCAAGCACGGTGCAGTGAACTGGATGAGTATGAATGATCGCGAAGACATCCTCTCTTCTATTGTAAATCGCTGCATGGAGCGGTGTTTCAATCGATGGAGTTCCCTTATCTTTGGCCTTGCCACTCTTGATCGAGACCGTCATTATATCGCTCTCGATCAAAAATCCCTTACACCTGCCTGAAGGTGTGATAAGCATGTACTCATCATCAACTCTTGCGCTGATGTTTCCCGCCGTACCTGAGACAAGTCCTCTTTCATAAAGCAACTTCCCAATCGTAACGATTTCTTCTTTGAGTCTCTTTGCATCACCCATTCAGGTCAACTCCGTATTTTGGCGATTTCGCCAAGTTCAGATGGTCTCAAAATTCCTATTTCCGTTATGAACCCTGTAACATATTTACCCGGCGTGATATCGAAGGATGGATTAAGTGCCATAACGCCACGAGGTGCGATTCGAACATTTTCGATTGCAATCACCTCTTCTTCGCTTCGTAGCTCTATAGGTATTTCATCGCCGTTGTTCAGATTGAAGTCGAATGTTGAAATTGGGGCTGCTACAAAAAAGGGAATGTCCAGTTCATGAGCTATTACCGCTTTTTCGTAAGTTCCTATCTTATTGGCAAAATCTCCGTTAGACGCTATTCTGTCCGCGCCAACAATAACAACGTCAACATCTTTTTTCATGTAATGGCCAGACGCCCCATCAACGATCACCGCATGGGGTATTCCTTCGTTTTGCAGCTCCCACGATGTAAGCCGCATTCCCTGGAGTCGTGGTCGGGTTTCAGACACATATACGAAGAAATGCTTACTTTGGGTGTGAGCGAAGCGTATTGGTGCCAGTGCTGTCCCAATATCGACTGAAGCTAATGCACCTGCATTGCAATGAGTCATAACCCTATATCCATCTCTGATTAATTCACAACCATGCTTTCCAATAAGCCGGCATCGCTCAACGATTGCATTGGCATAAGAATTCGCAGCTTCTACAGGATCTCTTCCATCTTGAATAGATCGAACCATATAATCAATTGCATAGAAAAGATCATAAGCAGTTGGTCTTGTTTTTCTCAATAGGTTAGCTGCATTCGAAATATCTTCTTTATCAATAACTGCTAGGGCTAGGCCATATGCAGCAGCGGCACCGATCGATGGGGCGCCCCGTATTGCCATATTTTTTATTGCCTCTGCCACTTCATTGCAATGAGATAGGCTAATCACTCTAATTTCAAAAGGAAGCAACCTCTGATCAATCATTTTCAGTTTGCCGTCTTCGAACCAAAGGGCTCTCATGTCAGTAGCTTTTCCGTCGATAACGACTTTCACATTCTCACGCGACTGAATTAGCATCTCAGTAGAAAAGATATTTGGGGTGTTTGGATGATCCATCCACCAAAATCTGTCGATTTACTGGCTTAAGGGATTTTTTGAGTTTATTTGGGCCAGTACGACCATGTACTCATGGGAAGATGGGATGGACATATTATCCACCTACGAAATACTTTTTATAGTGTTTCAATTCTGATAAAAAATAGACTCACCCATTAGAAGTCTTATGGACTAGCTGAACCGGTGATGACAAATGAATGGATTCTTTCAGGTGTATCTTACTCCAAAGGGTTTAAAACAGGTATCAAATCCACTTCGACAAAGAATTCTCTTGGAGCTGCAAAAAAGGGAACTCAGTTTAAGCGACATATCGGACATCACTGGAAAGGCACAATCAACAATATCAGGACACCTCGAAGAATTGGTCAAAGATGATCTTATTTCTTTCAAAGATGATCCGACGGATAGTAGAAGGAAAGTTTATTTTCTGATCTCAAAACCGATCGGATCTTCAGCCGAACCGAGAGAAGATCTGAAACTCGCAATAGGTAATACTATTGCAGGATCGATCGGATTGCCTAGTAGTTTCTTGAAGGGCGTAATTCGATCTATCATTATAGGAATGGAATCGATTGGACTCAGGATGGAGCCTATGTTGAGAGATATCGGAAGACTCATAGGCGCGGAAATATCAAAGCGTATAAAGTCGTCAACTCTTGACGGCGTTATAAAAGAGATCAAGATTTTCTATGAGCAGCACGAATTAGGTGAGGTCTGTGTATATTCAGTCAGACCTCTTATTTTGATCATAAGGGACGAATACAATTGTCATCGGATGCCGGAGACAGGTCGGAGTTTTTGTATTCTAAACGAGGGGATAATCGGTGGAATCTTAGAAAGCTGCATGGGCATGCGATTGAGTATTATAATGGACGCAGAATGCTTAGCAAGCGGTTATAGCCACTGCAAATATTATGTCGAGCCAATGACGAAAAGCGTTACATGACAGGAGAAGTCTTACTCGCGTGAATTTTTTCTTATCAATGGGCTTTTTCTATACAAGCCAATGAACATTATGGAAAGTCGTAACCTCTTAAAGCTATAATCTGAGTTATTTTTCTGCGCCCTTAAAAAAGAAATGGTTATTAGAGGGCATCGAAAACCCTGATGCCCTATTTAATGAAGGTTTTCGACTATGGTGTGTACTTGAACGGATGCCTAACTGACTCTTTTTGGTAAAATATTTCATCCAGAGTAGGTCTTCCCTCAATCGCCTTTCTTATCGCATACCTTGCCGCCTTGTAGTTATTGACTTTCACTCGGTGTCTATTGGCAGCTGCAGGATGAACAAACACGTTCGCAAGAAGCACTATGTCTTCAAGAATCTCACGGGGAAGGAAACCATCTTGGATACTCGCATCTATAGCCCATTTCAAGCCTGCCACTGCGTGCACATAAAGCAACTCCTCTTGTTTTTTCGTTCTAGGCGTAACGGTTGGTACAAGCAGCGTACGAGGGAGATCGTTAACAATTCTCATCTTTCCTTGGCCAGCATCAGCCTGGAGTGCCCTCTCAATAGCTATTTCAACCGGCCCTCCCTTTATTCCAATCAAAAGGTCGGTGTGAGCAATTTCATGATCAGGAGGTCCAGCGTATCCTTCTCCGACCTTCAGCGCGAATCCGTCAACAACCGTTGGAGTTTGTGGCGTAGCGGGAACCCTCGTGACTATTCTTTTGTCTCCAAGAACATAGGTCGTCTCTCGGGGTTTGATCTTGCCAAGAACTTCGAGTTCAATTCTCATTTCCTCCCTGTCTTCATGTCTAAATGCGTCTCCGGGCATAGTCGGCCTTCTTGAGTAGCCAACATCAATGCCTGTCATCCATAGTCCCTCCTTCACTGCCTGGTTTCCGCTAGTTCGGGCAATAATTCTCACTAATTTCTGTATCTTCTGTTGGAGCTGCCTAGCCTCTTCTATTTCTCCTCTTTGTACGTGCTTGTATATCCTCTGCCAAATATCGGGGATTAAGTTTGCACTTGCAAGAATGAGTCCATCAGCTCCACTGAGTAAAGCTGCCGTTCCGACCTCATCGTGACCACAAAGTATGTTAATTTTTCCTCGAATTTTTTCGAATAGTGCTGTCATATAAGGTATGTCTCCGCTAGAATCTTTGACGCCAATTACATTGTCAAGATAAGCCAAACCTTCTGTTGTCCACCACTGCTGGTGCATGCCAGCACACTGCGGTATGTTGTAGAGGATAATGGGCAGGCCTACCTCGTTTACAGCGTCGAAGTGCTCATATATCTCTTTCCAGGTCGGGTTGAAGTAATAGGGGGTCACCACGAGCGCGGCATCCGCGCCAATATCCTTCGCATTTTTAGTCAGTTCGACTGTGGCTTTTGTGCTACTTGCACCGGTTCCGGCAATCACAGGGACTTTCTTCCCAACTTGGTCGATGACAATCTCTAATGCTCGCATCCGCTCGCGATCTGTTAAATAAACGAATTCGCCTGTAGTTCCAGCCACGACAAATCCGTTGACGTGATCTATCAAATGATCAACGAGATTCCTGAGCGCATCTTCATCGATAGTCTCATCCCTTTTAAAAGGAGTGACGATTGCTGGATATATTCCTTTAAGCCACTCTGCCCTGGGCAATTACAACACCCCCTTTCTGAAGGCCATGTCTATTGCCTCCATTGTAGCCTCGTAAAAGTTCTTGTAAAGGATGTCTCGTTCTAGCGCGTTCGGATGCACGAATGCCTTAGCTAACATCACATGTGTATCGATCATCACTCTAGGTATTACAGCAGCCTCCACTTTATCCGCGATGGCCTTGGCAATTCCAGCTTGTGCAGGTCCATACATGATGTTTGCCTGTCTTAGATTTTTCAATTCAACCGTTGGAACAATGAGGCAGCTCGGTTTTGCTGAGAGATTTGGCTCAAGTATGGCTGGCAGTGCTTCATACCCTCTTCTTAAATAAACGAGTTGACTCGCAAACGATACCCCCACGACACCGTCCTTTTTCCCAATAACAAGATCTATTCGTACCTTGTTTATACCCGAACCTGCAGAAGCGCTACCTATAAGTACCCCATCATTTACGATATCTGCTGGTGTGATTCCTATATCTTCAAATCTCTTCTCCAAAGGGATCTCTGGTGTCTCGATAGGCGGCTGAGAAACTGGGACTTTTCCTATCTTTTCAAGTTCAAGTCTTATTTCCTCTCGATCTTCGTGAAGAATTACACCACCCTCTTTGAGGGGCCCTCTAGTCTTTCCCATGTCTATTCCCATATATTTTAGTGCGATCTTGATAGGAACTGGCCCACCATATCTGCAAAAAATTCTGGAGAGTTTTTGTACTTTGAGTTGTTCTTCCCTTCCTTTTATGAGATTCCCTTCTTTAATAGCTCTGAAAACTCTCTGCCAGACATCAGGATAAACTTGGGCGCTCGCTAGAATCATACCAGAACACCCACCAGCTAGTGCCGGAAGTACAACCTCATCGTGCCCAACTACGATATCAATCTTACCTTTCGTCTTTTCAAGCACTTCCATCGTGTATGTTAGATTTCCAGATGAGTCTTTCAGCCCAACGATATTGTCGATGTCAGCGAGATCCTCTATGACTCTTCTTGGCAGGTATCCACCGGTCGTCTGGGGTATGTTATATAGAATGATTGGAATGTCAACGGCTCGTGATAGTCTGTAAAAATGCTCGAAGATTCCTTTGTCCGATGGGCGCAAGAAATACGGTGCAACGACTAAGCACGCATCAGCGCCAGCGTCTTGAGCATATTTCGTCAGCTCAATCACGTTGCGTGTGCAAGGATCACCTGTACCGGCGATGACAGGTTTCTTTCCATTCACCTCATCAATGCATATATCGAAAACACGTTTTCGCTCATCGTAACTCATGTATTCGAATTCACCCGTTGTGCCGCACGGAACAAAACCGTCCACATGATCAAAGATGTTCCTAACCAGGCTTCTCAGAGCATCTTCGTTTATGTCTTCTTTCTTGTCGAAGGGAGTTACGAGAGCGGGGTAAACTCCTTGGAGTCTGAATTTCTTACTCATAAATCCAACCCTCTGAGTGAGGGATACAGAATTGAGGATATTAAACTAAGGTTTTCGAGAGCCTGCAAACGTCGTGACCGAAGGCATCATTCACGTAGTTCTCGCAGCTTCGAATTAGATCTTCTTTCTGCTTGAAAATCATTTCACAGGAAATTGATCAGGAATGCAGCATTCTATCATCAACAGTTAGACTGTGCTCACGCTACCTATGATTGAAACTACATTTTGTTTAAGAATGAAGTCTCATATGACCGTAATCTTCCCGTACAAAGTTCGTGAAATTCTATCATAGTGAGTGCGATAATATCGTACGGCGGAAGGCATGAAGTTGAGTATGTCCTGGGCAGTCATTCCATCTTGACCGATCGCATCAGCTGCCAGATCACCTGCTAGGCCATGGATGAAGACTCCTGCTTTGACAGCCTCCTCTATCGGCATGCCTTGACCATACATTGCCGCAATGCTCCCGTTGAGCACATCGCCGCTTCCAGCTGTAGACATCCCTGAGTTTCCGCTCATATTAATAAATACTTTTCCATCTGGACGACCTATGAAAGAGATCCCCTCCTTCAAAACTACAATCGCGTTGAGTTCTTTCGCAGTGCGCTCTACAAGACCAATTCTGTCTTTTCTAATTTCCTGCACCCCAACACCCGTTATTCTAGACATTTCACCTGGATGCGGCGTGATGATCGTTGTTTTATCTCTCCGCTTAATGCAATTTAGATTTTTCGAGATCGCGGTAATTCCGTCCCCGTCGATTAGCAGTGGCTTTTCTATATTCTCCGCGAGATACCTAACTAGTTCCTGGGTTTCCTCATTAAGCGATAGTCCCGGACCCATGACGACCATATCCATTTTGTTTGCAAGCTCAAGCAACGAGTCCTTATTGTCGAAAGCTATACTGCCACTCGGCGTCTCCTTTTGGGGAATCATGACTATTTCGCTTCCTTTGGTAGCAATGAAGGACGATACCGAAGCAGGAGCAGCAAGTCTCGAATATCCACCCCCAGCCTTAAGGAAGCTGAGGGCGGAAAAGTATGGAGCTCCGAGGTATCCACGTGCTCCAGCGATGAAAAGCACTTCGCCAAAAGTGCCTTTATGAGCATCCTGTTTTCTTGGAGGGATTTGATCTGGTATGTTGATCTCAACTGTCAAGGAATCGTTCTCATATAGTGCTGGTGGAAAAGAAATATGAGATACGTAAAGTTTGCCAGAGTACTCATAACCAGGATGGATTACATTTCCTATTTTTGGCAAACCAAAAGTGATCGTAAAATTTGCCCTCACAGCAACACCCATTACAAGACCATTATTGCCATTGATCCCAGAGGGAATATCAACGCTGAAAATCGGTTTGCCGCTTCTATTGATGGCTTCAATGACTTCTTTGAAAAGACCCGATAACTCCTTTGTTATCCCAGTACCCAGAATTGCATCGATAATCGCGTCGCATTCATCAATAGTGTGCATTATCTCATCAACAGACGTTATTACGGAAATTTCCATTCCTCTGCGTTCTATCATGTCTAGGTTCTTCTTAGCGATCCCTCTGAAGTCTACCGGGGGTTGCAAAAGTAAAACCTTGACCTTTCCGCCATTTGAGTGTATTTTTCTTGCAACAACGAGCCCATCCCCGCCGTTGTTTCCGGGGCCACAAAAAACCGCAAATTTCAGCCCCCTCACGCCACACAATTCTTTCTTTATTACATCATAAACTGCGAGTCCTGCGTTTTCCATGAGCAGCAACTCGTCCATGCCATAAACTTCGATGGCTTTTCGATCCATATCCTTCATCTGTGATACGGTGGCAATTTTCATTGCATATCACCTGTTCAGGCAATGCCGCTCTTAGAGCTAATATGGATATGGGACTTATTTTAGGGATTCTGTTGTTTGATGTGATATCTTTTTTATTTATTAAGGAAATGGCATATTAATTGGCTGCAATCTGAGCCTCTTGCCATTGCAAAAATGATGGCTAGGGAGATAGTGAGACGAAAAGAATATGAATCGATTCAATATCCTCAGTCTAGCAAGATCTTACCACGTTACCATTTCATATTATCATGTTTTTCATGGTTAGAGACAGATTTTTCAGGGCACATTTTTGAATATAAACTATCGGTAGTAATTACCAGCAACAATTCTGCGTAGACACTCGGCGCCTGTTGACCTTATTTACTGAGCATTGTAGGATAATTCTCGTCGCTTTTTGAAGGGCACATCAGATCAATATTCAACTTTGATTCATATTAATGGGCCTTCTGAAAAATATGGGCTCACCCGGATTCGAACCGGGGAACTTCGCCGTTCTCAGTCACTGATTGACATGTGAGGGCGACGTCATAACCACTAGACCATGAGCCCGAACTTCGAAAAAGATCAATCTTCTATTAATGCTTGACGGTTCTATCCATCTGGATCTATTCAGTTATTACCTGAGTGGCCCTGAACACTCCGTCACTGAATAGCAGCGAAAAATATCCAGTCTTGTGGTTCGTGCTTCTGATCTTCACCGCCCTTATCCTTCGCTGGATATCTGTTTCGCCGATCTCCTGGAGTTTAAGACTTATCACTCCATCAGCCAAGTATCCTTCGTCGTATTTGTTCTCTAGCATCTTCTCTGGAGAAGTTTCCGAAATGAGGAAAGAAGTGACTCCGAGGTTTCTTAGCCATTCGAACAGGTAAAAAAGTTCTGTACGGCGGTTCTCGCCCATTTGCGCCGCCATTTCCAAAACGTCAAGAGAATCCACAACAAGCAGCTCGTATCCAATGCTGCGTTTTAAACTATCCGCGTACATTTTGAAGACCTGAAGCCATGTACCCTTCGCGCTCAACTGAGTCAGGCTCTTTCTAATGAGTCCGAGATCCAGAATATGAATGAATTCCTTCGCTCTCTCATCATCCATGCCCATACTTATCATTTGTTGAAGAAGATTATCCTTGGATTGTTCGAGCGTCATGTAAACACTTTTTATTCCGTTTTGAAGCGCATTGTGGTAAAGTATACTGTAAGCAAGGGAAGATTTCATCGTTCCAGGTGTTCCCGTAATTAACACAACCTGCCCTTTTGGAATACCTCCTTGAAGATTTTCATCAAAGTTGTGGATAAAAGTTCGGATTCTCTCGATGTGTACCATAATTTTCCATCCCGCAGGTATCGATTAAGGCATCTGGAATATTTAATTTTTCTTCAATTTCAGCTTGTTCCATAATTAAACTACTATACATCGGCTTCATTCAACTATAGGCACAGTTAGGTTGAATCTACTGCCATCGTGCGTAAAAGAGAAGTAACGCGGATCTATCTCAGTGCCGCGCATTTTCAGAACTCTTAGCCATCGCTGGACTCTAACGTCATCAATCTCCTTCATGCGCATTTCAATAATCCCGTCAGCAAGATATGCTTCGCTTTCCGCATTATCAAGGAGAACCTCTAGCGGTTTCTCTGAAATCAATAGAACTGTCATGTTAAGTGATCTGAACCAGTCAAATAGGTCTTTGAGGTCTTGGCGAGAAAGCTGATAGTCTGTCAATGACTTAAACGATTCTATTGAGTCGAGAACAAATATCTTGAAGTCCCATTCCTTTTTTATATTTCCAACATACCTCATTAGAATGTTGCGCCAATCTCCTCTCTCCTTCACCATCCGCTTCCGAAGATCGATCATGTCCACGACTAGAACTTTGTTTCCCGACTTCTCCTTCGGCATCCCCATTTTCTCCATCTGGTTAAGAAGCGATTCTCTACTCTGTTCGAGGGAAAAATACATGCTATTGAGACCTTCATGAATGGCGGAATTGTAAAGAATTGCGTAAGCAAGCGTTGATTTCATCGTTCCAGCACAGCCATTTATGAGAATCACGTTGCCAGCTGGAATCCCCCCTCCCATAGCAACATCAAGTCTCTCAATGTGTGTTCTTATTCTCATGTCAATCGGTTCTTTACCGACAATAGTTTTTGTTTGCAGATCGGCCTCCCTTTTTAGTTCTTCAATGATACTACTGAGATCTAAAGTTTCAGCGGGTTCTATTGATATTTTTTCTTCTCTATCTCTCACTTTCCCATCTTGGGTCTCAGGAATTATACGATGGGATATATCAACGGCCTCAATTTGTTTCTGAAGCTGTATAAGCTTCTCGAATCGTTCCTTGAGCTCTTCTTCGATCTGCTTTCTTAATCGAGCGTACCCCTCATTCAGCGCTTTCTCATAGTCCTCTTTGAGCGCCAAAAGTCTCTCAAATTCCTCATCAGTCAGCTTGATTTTCCTGCCAGAACCAGCGGATATTTCAAGTTCTCTCATCTGCTTCTCAAGTTTCATAGCAAGCGTTTCCAACTCACTTTCTCTGCTTAGTAAAGCTTCCTCTCTCGCTCTTAGTTCCGTTTCAAATTCTTTGCATCTCTTCATTGCTTCCTCAAGTGCTTGATTATCTCTTTCAAGTGCCTCGATCGTCTCCAACAATTTTCTTTCTTTTTCTTTCAATTCTTTTTCTTTTTTGGTAATCTCCGCTTCCCTTTGAACGAGCAGTTGCTTTTGCCTTGAAATCGTAAGATACTCTGATTGACCAAAAGCTACTGAGACTTCTTCCTCACTGAGAACTTTCTCAACCGTGACAGAAAGTGATGGCGTGTCTTTTTTTGACTCCACAGGCTTCAATATTTCGCCACATCTGTCACACTGTATATCGCCGGGTTTGATACCAGCACCGCATCTTGGGCATTCATATTTCTTCTTCATCTGTCCACCAGGCCTCATTCGCTTATGACTTTGGTGACCTGGAATCTATTTGCATTGAAAAGAAGTGTGAAATACGAAGGATCGTGATTTGTTTCTCGCATCTTTACGCACCTAATGCGCCTTTGCGTCTCAACATCCCTAACGACTTGCATTTTGAGAGTAATTATTCCATCGGAAAGATATCCTTCATCAAATGTCCCCTCAAGGATTTTCTCAGGTGATGCTTCAGAAATCAGAAAGACGGTGGCACCTAATTCTTTTAACCATTGGAATAAATAGAAAAGCTCAGTTCGCCTATTGGTGATTTCGGCCATCGTTTCCAGTACATCCAGTGAATCGATTGCTAGCAACTCGTATTTTAAATTCTCGTTAAGATTTTGTAAATAGGCCTTGAAAACGTGTAGCCAAGAACCAGCTCCCGAGATCTGCCGCAATTTCTTTCTGAGCAGACTGAGGTCGAGGACATGGAGTTTATCAATAACGGGTTCCGTTGGCATCCCCATTTTTTCCATTTGGCGAAGGAGACTTTCTCTGGATTGTTCGAGAGTGACATAAACACCGATCTTTCCACTCTCAGTGGCGTGATGATACAATATATAGTACGTAAGCGACGACTTCATTGTTCCCGGTGTCCCCGCAATCAGCACAATGTTACCCGCAGGTATACCGCCTTCCAGAACCTTGTCAAATCCTTCTACATATGTTTTTATTCTACCATTTTGCGACAATTAAACCCCTCCAATTGTCCAACGGCCTCTTACACTCAAGAGTCCTTCATGTAGGCATGCTACTAAAAAGATGTAGTGCGTATTATCACTTTTGATAAAGATTCAAATGAGACCTCTGATGATAACCTTCCTAACATATTTCTTTGCCACCGCTGCCATTTCTCTTATTCTGTCTGAAGAATATGGTCGAACGACAGTAAATCTCTCATCAAGAGTATTCTTCGGCTGAAATTGCTGGAGAGCATATTTTTTTGCTCCGCCAATGTAGGCAGCTATGGATTCAATGTCACGCGTATCCAAGAAAACAGGGACAACAGTTGTTCTGAATTCGTAGTCGATCCCAGAATCCATGATTATTGAGATGCTCTTCTTTATATCATCCAATGGTGCTTCTATTCCTGATACATCGTCATATTTTTCGTTCATTGGTCCTTTAATGTCCATGGCGACAAAATCAAGCAATTCATCATCTATCAAGTCCTCCAGGATCCTTGGCTGGCTTCCGTTCGTATCGAGTTTCACCTTAAGGTTCATGTCGCGAAACACCATAATGAAGTCTGCCAATCCATTCTGGATCGTTGGTTCCCCACCTGTAATTACTACACCATCTATGAAATCGGCGTTATCTTCAAGGTACTTTACTATTTCGCTTAGCGGAATTTCGTCTAATTTCTCTGGTATAAAAACCAGGTCTCTATTATGGCAGGCTGGACATCTAAAATTGCATCCTGGAAGATAAATTGTGGAAGCCACAAAGCCATCCCAATCGACCAACGAAGTTTTGGCGAAACCGGCAATTCTCATTGCGCAGTTTGCATGCGTTTTGCACATTTAAAAAGTTGCTCTTGGGATCATCCACAACTACCTTTTTTGATATCCGATTTGTATGAATTTTGTGGGATGATTTATTTCTTTCTTTGCTTCCTTTTTGTATCGTCCATGATCATTCATGCTATACTTATGCCGAAGACATCTACAACGACATTCCGGTATTTACGAGCGAAATCTTTGCGGAGAGGCGGATTGATTCATTCATTCCAAAGGATTGCCAAAAGCCCGCCAATGAATCCCAAAATCAATCCGATTATGAAGCCACCGCCTATCACGATGCTCAAAATGGAGAAAACGAGTATAACGACTCCCCACATCAGGTGTTCTTCCGGTTTCTGATTTAATTTAATCGCGGCGATAAAGACGATCAGGCCAAAGATGAGACCCGCGCCAAGTACAATGATGCCAGCAGGTAAGAATGAGAATAACAATATGGCTCCAAGAGCAGCTACCAAAATACCGTTAATAAGAATGAAAACGCCCGCAATTATTGAGAGGACAATTGCAGCTTCTGGTTTTGATCTTCCTGAATACGTTCTCGGCTGAGGCGCATAATTTTGTTGTTGCATTGACGAACTACTGCCAGTAACTGGCAATTGCCTGCCACATTTTGGGCAAAAATTCGCCCCTGACACAATTCTTTCGCCACAATAAGGGCAAAAACTTACATCATTCAAATTTACACCGAATGCATGAAGTGGTCTAGTTTCTATTTAAAGCATTCCATCTCACTCTTTCTGATTCTTTATGAGACTAATGAGCAATATCATTTGATTATTTGCTTGACTTTTATTGAGATTTAATCCTTAGGTGTCCCCCCGGTCCACCTCGCTCCGCGCGCGCTTTTTCAATACACTCTTCGCTGTCGCATACGAAAGCGGCGTAAAGAAAATGTTTTGCCGGCTTTCCGCAAAACTGGCATAATTCCTTTTCAATGTCCATATGATACCGTAATACATAATGAAATTTCTCAGTTTCTATAAACCATATGGACATCGCATAAATCGCAGGAGAATCTCTTTTTCCATGTGAATTTTATAAAGATCATGCGATGAATCCGCTTGATGATAAATGTGGCAATCTCCATTTTCGATGGTTCTACTGCAAAGCAGAATGATATCTTTCCAAGATCCCTGAAGATCTGGTCATGATTCCACAAGATATTAAGAGAGTGTAGCTATATGTCGCGCCAAAGATTTCCAGTTAGATGTCCTCATGTATGGCCCGTTTTTTCACGTGAGTCAAGAAATATATTATAATGAGAATTACTACAAGTTCTCGTAATCTGCTTGAATTAAGGAGCTCGGGCTATGTCTCCGATTTTCGACTAGCTAATTACCCTCTGGTGATTTTATGCTTGTGATCTCGAGTTTAAAATGTATGGCTTTAGGTGAATGCGTTATGTATCCGAGTGAAATAATGTCTGCATACCTAGCATATTTTGGTGCGGATTCAGGAGTGAGACCGCCAGAAACTTCTACAAGAATGTGATCGTTGAGTTTCTTTACTGCAAGAGACGCAACTTCTACTTGCTCAGGTGGCATATTGTCGAGCATTACAATGTCTGCTCCAGCCTTTGCTGCTTCTACCGCCTGCTCAATGGATTCAACTTCAACTTCAATTTTCTTAGTGAAGGAAACGGTTTTGGCCTTTGACACCGCCTCCGTTATACTACCTACTATCTTGAGGTGATTGTCTTTTATGAGAATAGCATCATCAAGTCTGAAACGGTGAGGATCACCACCCCCAATCAAAACTGCTTTTTTTTCGTACTTTCTGAAACCGGGAGTTGTTTTTCTGGT